>CBDVBU010000043.1:0-14737 GCA_965372295.1 uncultured Phycisphaerae bacterium | reverse complement strand
GAGAAACATCAGGGTGATTTCCGCGGGATACTTAACGGTATCAACAAGCTTATCGATGCTATTGTGCTTCCACTACAGGAAGGCGCAGAGGTACTCAAGGCTATGGCCCAAAAAGACCTCACCAAGCAGGTGAAGGGCAATTACCAAGGGCAGCTCGAGGATTTGAAGAACGACATCAACGATTCAGTCGGTGCTATGGATGAGGCGCTTAGCCAGGTTAGTGAAGCGGTGGAGCAGGTTGGTTCGGCAAGCGGTCAAGTATCTTCCTCCTCGCAATCACTGGCCGAAGGCGCCACTGAGCAGGCCGCGGGCCTGGAAGAGACATCCAGCAGTCTTGAAGAGATGGCTTCTATGACCAAGCAGAACGCCGACAATGCCCAGCAGGCCAATACGTTGTCGGAAGAAGCCAAGAAAACCGCCAATAAGGGCGGTGAGGCAATGGGCAGGATGAATGTCGCGGTCAATGAGATACAAAAATCTTCTGATGAGACATCCAAGATTATTAAGGTTATTGACGAGATTGCGTTCCAGACGAATCTGCTTGCCTTGAATGCTGCTGTTGAGGCCGCTCGTGCGGGCGAGGCCGGCAAGGGTTTTGCGGTTGTGGCCGAAGAGGTTCGCAACCTTGCAATGCGTTCTGCAGAAGCTGCAAAGAATACTTCAGCGATGATTGAAGAGTCGGTGAAGAATTGCAAGAACGGCGTTGATATTGCCGGTGAAGTGAACAAGGTACTCGAAGAAATAGCCGAGAGCATCACGAAGACAAGTGATCTGGTCGGCGAGATTGCAGCGGCTTCACAAGAGCAATCACAGGGTATCGACCAGGTGAATACCGCGGTGGCGCAGATGGATAAGGTTACGCAGCAGAACGCCGCCAACGCCGAGGAATCTGCCAGCGCCTCTGAGGAGCTCAGTGCCCAGGCAGAATCACTGCAGGATATGGTGCAGGAGTTCACTCTGAGCAACTCCGGCAGCCGGGGCTCCGGTCATCGTCAGAACGTTAAGGTTGATCAGAATGCCGCCAGGCGTCACGGCTTAGGCCAGTCCGACAAGGCGCTTCATCAGATAGCCGAACCCCCAGCCCAAAAGGCTAAGCCTAAGAAGATTGCCGCAAGAGTTGAAGCGGAAAAAGCGATCCCACTGAATGAGGACAGTAGGGACAGTAACGATGACTTCGAGGAGTTCAACAGTTGACAGTTAGTTGATGATTGTGATTTCGTTTAACATATTATGCCATCCCGGGCGGTCGTTCGAGGCCGGCCCGGGGTGGCGTTTTGACAAGAAATATGTAAAGAATTATGTTTGCGTGGAGACGACGTGTCACGGCTAAAAGCGATATTCCCTGACTCTTGGCAGTACATTCTGGAAGTTTACCGAAGATTTATATGTCCTCCGGGAAGCGCGCCTGTGAAAGAGAAGCTTCCGCTGATCTTGCTTGAAATAGGCGTGAGGTTCGGCGAAAGACTATCAGAATATCAGACAAGTGGATTCGTGGAGATTGGTTGCGGGATGGCAATTCCTTCATTGACTCTTGCCGAATTGGGCTGCTCCGATGTATTGGCAATAGATATAGATCCCAAAGTCGTTTCTCTGGCGGAATCAATCAAGGAACGGGTTGGCTGTGATTTCCGGATTCAGTGTGGCGATGTTTTCAGGGACAGGCCCACATTGCAGAAGGGCCAAATGTTAATTGCAGAAAAGCCGGCGAGCTATAAAAAGAACACGTTAGAGGTGGAATATAACATATCCAATTGGTGTAAGATCGAAGGCCATAGTTTCGGAATAATCCCGACTTTTTTAGGCAGCGATACTCTCGATAGCTACAGCGAAAGATGTACAAAATATGAAAAGAAGCTTAGACAAGTTGGGTTTAAGGTGGAAAACAAACAAGGATGCGAAGAGCTTCCGGTGAGATGGATAATCGCGGTGAAATAATAATAGGGACATTGCCCGGTGAAGATTTTGAATCTTAAAAGAGATAACGGTATTTATACGTCGAACGTTTTTCTTGTTCTCGGCGGTTTTAACGCCATTGACGATGTCAACACGCTTGTGGATGTGGGCAGGGATCCGTCGGTGATCGGAAGAATAAACAACGCCTCAACCGGTGTAGGCAAACAGAGAATTGAGCAGGTTGTTCTGACGCACAGTCATTACGATCACGCAAGTCTTTTGCCTCAAATTTGCGAAGCGTACGGCCCGAGGGTATATGCTTATTCGCCGTCGTTGGACGGTGTGGATCATTTGCTGAAAGACGGCGAGACATTGAGAATGGGAGACGGGATATTCGAGGTTATTTATACGCCGGGCCACAGCAGCGATTCGATTTGCCTTTATTGCCAGGGCGAAGGAGTTCTGTTCGCGGGCGACTCGCCTATTGTGATCCAGTCGTGTGAGGGCACACACGAAGATGGTTTTGTTAGTGCATTGATACGACTGGCTCGCAAGAACATAAAGGCAATCTACTTTGGTCACGGATATCCATTACTTAAGGATTGTAACAGGCGAATACGCTCTTCTCTAAAAATGGCACAAAGTAGGTTAAGTAGTCAGAGGTGAATTGTGCCGGATGAGTTGACTTTTGATTTGCTGGCCCGTGACCAACAGCATTCGAGCTATGACTGGATGAATATTGATTGTGCCGGTACTCGTGTTGGCAAGGTTAGGGGGCTAATAAAAGGCAAAAGCTTGACGATTTGTTCGGTAAACATATTCCCGGAATTCGAGAGGCGTGGTTTTGCTCGGGAGACAATCGAGATGTTCAAGGAGTCGTTCGATACTATCATTGCGGACAGGGTGCGGCATAAAGCCGTGGGATTTTGGGAAAAAATGGAATTTGGTGCGGATAATAATGGGAATTATGTCTGGAAAAGTCGGCGGTAAGGCAATCCCGGCAGTACTCCGAGGGCATCTTGGGGCCTGTCCGGAATTACGTGCTATGGATTTGCAGTTTTTCGAGGATTGGTAAGATGGATGATAGAGTTATAGAGCACAAGGAAGTAGACAAGTTGCAACACCGTTTTAGAGAACAGCTTGTTGCCTTGATTGAGGTCGCCAACGAACTGGCCACAACAGAATCCTTCGACAGTCTTTGTCGCCGAGCAGTTGAACTCGGGCGAAGCCGGTTAGGATTTGACCGCCTGGGTATTTGGTTTCGCTCCGATGAACCTGATACCATAGTCGGTTCATTCGGCGTGGATGAAGACGGAAACATCTGCGACGAGCGCAGCAAGAAAACAAAACTCGATCTGGATATGCCTTCTGGGAGGATTCTGCTGGGCAAAGAGCCCTTTGTATTCGAAAGCGAGCTGCCGGTCACCAACTTCAAAGGCGAAGTTGTCAGTCAAGCCTCACATGCCTTCGCTGGTATTTGGGATGGCAAGGACCTCATCGGTTATATTAGTATGGACAACTTAATCACTAAAGATGTTGTGACTACACAGCAGTGTGAACTGCTGCGTCTCTTCGCATCAACCATTGGGCATCTCGTCGCACGAAAGCGAGTGGAAGAACGTCTGAAACAGTCTGAGCTCAAGTTTAGGACCATATTTGAAAATGCAGGCGGCGCAATATTCATAGCCGATATAAACACCGAAAAGATACTGGAATGCAATTCGCAAGCTGAGAAGCTCCTTGGACGTACCCGAGCCGAGATAATCGGGATACATCAATCAGAGCTCCATCCCGAGGGAGAAGCGGAAAAATACAAGGAGAAATTTTCTGCCCACGTCCAACAAGGTCATATTGTTGACTACGAAGGAGAGGTGCAACATAAGGATGGAAGGAGAATCCCTGTCTGGATAGCTGCCCAAACCATGAAGATTGATAGTAAAGATATGATTGTAGGCCTTTTTGTTGACATTACCGAGCGCAAGCAGGCCGAGGAGGAGCGTCAGCAACTCAACTTGCAACTTGAAGCCTCGGTTAAGGATGCCAATAATCTCGCTCAGGAAGCGACTGTCGCTTATTTGGCCAAGAGTCAATTCATGGCCAATATGAGCCACGAAATCCGCACACCAATGAATGCCATTATAGGTTTTAGTCAAATACTGGAAGATGAAAATCTAACAGATGAGCAGAGACATTACGTCGATATCGTTCGAGAAAGTGCTGAGCACCTGCTCCAGCTCATAAATGATATTCTGGATTTTTCCAAGATTGTGGCAGGCAAATTCGATATTGAGATTGTTGACTGCTCACTGGAACATTTATTTGCTGTGGTCGGATCGTTGATACGACCGCAGGCAAAGAAAAAAGGACTCGCGTTTGAAATTCTGCAGTACGGACGGTTGCCTGCCCAAATACATACAGACCCTGTTCGGTTGCGTCAATGTTTAATTAATCTTATAAATAATGCGGTTAAATTCACTGAAGAAGGGCACGTGCATGTAAATGTTTCTCTACAAGAGGTCGACGGCGAACCATTTATTTGTTTTGATATTGAGGATACGGGAATCGGCATCCCGCCTGACAAGCAGGGATTAGTATTTGATGAATTCATGCAGGTAGACGGCAGCAGCACTCGCAGATACAGCGGCACGGGTCTGGGATTACCTATTACGAAAAAGTTGGCGTATCATCTCGGTGGAGAACTTACTGTAAGCAGCGAGATAGGCAAAGGCTCGGTGTTTTCGCTTACGATTCCAGCAAACGTTGATGTCAAATCCCTGCCGTGGTTCGATAAATATAAGTGTGTAACCGAGTTAGAGCAGGTACGGGACACCTCAGAGCAGGATAAGTTCTCCGGTCGTGTTTTAGTTGCCGAAGACAGTAAAAGCAACCAAATCCTTACTAAACTGCTGCTGGAACGGTTCGGCGTGGAAGTAACAATAGCCGAAGATGGAAAAGAGGCGGTCGATAAGGCTCTCAGCCAACAATTCGACCTGATATTTATGGACATGCAAATGCCCAACATGGATGGATATGAGGCCACAAAACTTCTGCGGCGAAAGGGACTGAAAACAGCAATAGTTGCCCTGACCGCTTATGCTATGAAGGGCGACGATGAAAAGTGCATTTCTGCCGGTTGCAGCGATTACATGGCCAAGCCCATTGACCGTGAAATACTGTTGAAAGTAATTCGCAAGTATCTACCTTTGGAAACCGCAGTGCTAGGCAAAAAAATTGATTCAATCAAATCCCAAGGGGATGAATTCGGTCAGCTTTGTTCGGATGAGACATCTCAACGGCTGGAATTAGCCGAACTGGCATACGAACCGGATTGTGGAGTTCCGGTTGACTACACAACTCTTATGAGAGTTTGTGAAGATGAAGATAATATTAATAAGTAACAAGAAAGAGAGGAATTGTTATGGCTAAATCATTAATGATAGTGGACGATTCGGCGACCATGAGAAAAATCATAATGCGAACCGTTCGGATGTCGGGCCTGGAGTTCGACCGAACCGAAGAGGCCGGCAATGGCGTCGAGGCCCTTGAGAAGTTAAATGCGGCTCCTGTGGACATTATGCTTTGCGATATCAATATGCCGGAGATGAGCGGCACGGAGGTGGTCAGGAAGGTGCGGGAACTATCGAGCTGCTCGGAGACAAAGATCATAATGGTATCGACCGAAAGTTCTCAGGATGTTATGGACAGTGTTATGGCTGATGGAGCTAACGGTTTCATAGCGAAGCCATTCACTCCGGAGAAATTCCAGGAGAAGTTGTCTCCGTATATGAATTAGAGTCGCGTATTAACGGCCAAACGAGATTTACAACATAAAGTAAGGATTTAACGATGATTGATGAAATATGTTTTAGTGCCGCGTTGTTAGAAGGGGCAAAAGAAGTTTTTGAAACGATGATCTTCATGGACCTTGAAGAACCGTCCGAACCAGATGAGCAAATAGAAGGTGATTCTTTCTTAGGTTCGATCACCTTCACGAATAGTATCGAAGGTTGTCTGGCCATACGCTGCAGTGTACCTTGCGCCAAAAATATCGCGGCGAATATGCTTGGTATTGATACGCCGGAGGAAGTCACCGAAGAGGAAGTCTGCGATGCTCTCGGCGAGGTAACTAACATGGTTATGGGCAGTGTAAAGTCTCGGATACAGACCGAGACTGGCGAATTGCTGGTTTCGATTCCCACTGTGATCCATGGACAGAATCTCGCAAGTAGTTTGGGCAACCGAATGAGCAAAGTATTCGTGAAGGTCGACGCCGGAGATGAAGAAATTATTGAGTTCTCGTTTCTGTACAGAGAAGGTACCAAATAAGCTACAGGCAAATAACTGACACAACAAGCAGGTTCGATAAATGGCAGCAATCCAAACAGAAGTTGAATTACAGGCCGTAGAATTGGCGACAGAGGCGTTCGATGCCTTTTGTGAAGACATCTCCGGTATGTTCGACGTGGATATGAAGTGTACAGCGAACGAAGTAGTCGTCGAAACCGTCAAGGTGCTTAAGAAACGTTTCAAGAAGCTGGTTGCCGTCAACTCCGTTAAAGCCGAGGGTGCTTTGAACGGTACTTTCCAGTTGATATTCGACCAGGGGGGATTATTTACGCTCTCCGGTGTGATAGTTATGCTGCCGAAGAACAGAATCCTCGAAGAGATAAAACGCGGCTCAATTAAAGATGTCGAGAGTATGAATGATGCTGTAAAAGAAGCCGGCAATTTGCTGGTTGGATCTTGGGACAGGGTCTTCCGTGAAGGATTAGAAGGCCACGGTCACTTTCAACAAACTGACACTTTTATCGGTACTCCGTGGGATGATTCAGAGAAAACAATAGGCATAACTCGTGACGAAGAGCTTGTGTTTGTCCCTTACGAAATGACTATCGGCTCCTATCCGGTTTTCAAATGTGGTGTGATTTTCCCAAAAACAATCTTTGAGCCAACATCTGAATCGAAGCCCGAAAAATCCGAACCGGAGGCTGAAGAAGAGGTCGGCACTGACAGTGATGAAAAAGAAAGTGTGCAAGAGACAGGAACTGAGGCGGCCGCTGAGTCAAAAAGTGAGGAACAAACTGGGAACCAGGGAGCTACCGCTGAAAAAGACGATTCCGGAGAAACCGAGACGGCTGCCCAAAATGATAACGAAGAATCGAAGCCTGAAAAACCTGTTGAGGAAAAAGCCCCTGCTGTTGAAGCAGCCGCTGAGCAAAAGAGCGATGATGTTGATACAGGTGTGGCTGATAATGTTGTTGAAGACGAAGCGGCAGTGACAACACAGACGAGCGAGAGTAAAGAGCAGTCAGTTTCCGAAACAATCAGGAACATGGCTCAGTCGCCGGCGGACCTTCCCGGCCGGCTTGCTCATATATCTTCGTCGATCTGTGCAAAAGACATAATGGAAAAAGAAGTTGTCTGGGGTAGTCAGGATGATAGTGTGGAGCAGACTCTTGCCAAGATGCAGCAGGCGGATGTCGGCTATGTAATGATAGGTACAGACGGTGTGCTGGAAGGTATTGTATCCAAGTCTAATATTGCAGAAGCAATCAGTCCTTACCTGCGACCTATATTTGCGAAGTGGCGCCGACCACTGGACGATGCTACGCTCCACATCAAGGTCAAATGGATGATGAGCAGACCTGTTCACACAATAAATCCTGAAACACCGCTTACGGCCATAATAGATAATATGTCTCAGTTCGGCGGGCGATGTTCGCCCGTAGTTGACCGAGGGGGCAAAGTACAGGGATTAGTAACTGTATTTGACATCTTTAAAGTTCTGCTAAACACCAATCCCGATATTTCTATGGTGGGTAAGACTCTTCAGGCACCACCATTGATACAATTGGATTCTTGAGTTGGAAAGAAAGTACGAAATGCAAAACTGCGATAAACTTACAGAACTCACAGAGCAAGCATCTTTGGCGATAAATACGCTAAGCCCGGCGGATATCTCAGAGGTCGAGAACCTGCAAAAAATCCTTGACCAGGTTGGCCAGTCCATCGCAGAGATAAGTGATGGCCCTGCTGAACTTCTTGAGCAGGCCAAAGGCGCAACTTCTAACTCAGTTGAAATACTGCAAAAAATCCTTCAAAAGGACATTGAAAACTCTGCTCAGTCGTTGGAGACAGTCTCGCAGGCGGTTTTAACCCTTCAGAGCCTGGTCGATCAAGTTAGCCAGGCTGGGGAAGAACCCGATTTTGAGGATGCTGAGCAGGATTCTGAAGCGACTATTGAGACTGTGCCGCAGGAAGCCGCCGTTATTGTCGAAGAAGATGTGCCACTGGTGCTGGACTTTATTGCTGAAGCTAACGAGCACATTGAGTCCGCTGAAGCTGGATTGCTCGAACTTGAGAATAAGCCGGGTGACAATGAGGTACTAAACCAGATATTTCGGGCATTTCATACCATAAAAGGAATGGCAGGCTTCTTAAACCTGGGTGAAATAGGTTCGTTGGCACATTCAGCGGAAAATCTGCTCGACGATGCTCGCAAAGGTGAACTGATCTTGGCCGGAGCGAATGGCGACGTTGTCTTTGAATCAATTGATGTGTTGAAAAGGATGATTGCCGGACTGAAGGAATCAATAGAGGCCGGCAAACCTTTAGCTACCCAGAAACACCTGCCGGATCTGTTGGCAAAGTTGAAAGCTGCCGTAGAAGGTAAAAGTCCTGCTGCTTTCCTTGACACGCCCGAAGGTCGCAGAAAGGACAAAGAGCTGGACGAGGTTTTGCTTGGCGAGGTCAGGCCGGAAATAACGAATACCACCACAAAATCAAGAACCTCTTCCGGCGACGAAAAAATAAAGGTAAGCACCGCCCGCCTCGACAACCTGATAAACATGGCTGGCGAGCTGGTGATCGCCCAATTGATGGTTGCCGAAGAAGTCAACACGAACCTAACCTCTGAGCAAGAGCTGGGTCGTAAAGTTGCCCATCAGAGCAAAATCGTACGCGATTTGCAGGAACTATCGATGTCAATGCGTATGGTTCCGATTGCCGGTGTTTTCCAGAAAATGACCAGGCTGGTTCGCGACCTATCACGTAAAGCAGATAAAAAAATAAACTTTACTATGGTGGGCGAAGAGACAGAACTTGACCGCAGTATAGTCGATAAAATCGCTGATCCGCTTGTGCATATGGTACGCAACTCCGTAGACCATGGAGTCGAATCAGCAAACGAGCGGACCAAAGCTGGAAAAAACCCGACCGGCTGCATCGAGCTGCGTGCGTTCCACCAGGCGGGGAATATTGTAATCGAAATCGAGGATGACGGCAAGGGACTCGATAAAGAACGCATATTGAAAAAAGCAATTGATAACGGCCTCGTCGAAACCGGTCAGGAGTTGAGCGACGGAGAAATATTTAAATTGATTTTCCACGCAGGCCTGTCAACAGCTCAAAAAGTGACAAGTATATCAGGCCGCGGCGTTGGAATGGATGTTGTTCGAAAGAACGTTGAATCACTGCACGGCAAGATTGAAATCAGTTCAAAGCCTGGTAAAGGAAGCACTTTTACGATTCGTATGCCGCTGACACTGGCAATAATCGACGGGCTCATCGTCACGGTCGGCGGTGATCGCTACATTATCCCGATAAATTCGATTATACAAAGCTTCAAACCAACGGCCGAACAACTCTCATCAGTACAAAATCGAGGTGAGCTGGTAATGATTCGCGGCGAACTAATACCGTTAGCTCGCCTGTATAAGTTATTCGGAGCCGTTCCAATTACCGAGGACCCAACCAAATCATTGCTGGTTATTGTGCAAGACGACAATAAAAAATGCTGTCTGCTCGTGGACGAGCTGCTTGGCCAGCAACAGGTAGTGATAAAGAGCCTCGGTGACGGATTGGGAAAAGTCAAAGGTGTTTCAGGCGGGGCAATTATGGGAGACGGCAAGGTGAGCCTGATTCTTGACGTCCCCGGCCTGATAGAATTAGCACGAAATTAACTGCTTATAAGCACTGTAGCTATGATGGAAACGTTATTAGCCCAGAATATTGTTTTGAGCGACAAAGATTTTCACAGAATCAGCGACCTAGTGTATGAGCACTGCGGCATTAATCTGCACACCGGGAAAAAGGAACTGGTCCGTGCTCGGCTTGCAAAACTACTGCGGCAGAGAAATTTCAAAACCTTTCAAGAATATATCAAGTATGTTTTCGCAGATAAAACCGGAAAAGAATTTTCGATACTGATTGATTCACTCAGTACAAACCTTACTAGTTTTTTCCGTGAGAAACAGCATTTTGATTTCCTGCGGGAAAAATTCCTACCGCGGCTGATGGAGCGAAAGCGAAAGAACCGCAACTTCAGAATCCGTGTCTGGAGCGCAGGCTGCTCGTCTGGAGAAGAACCGTATTCTATAGCCATTACTTTGCTTGAAGAAATCGCCGGACAAGGCCGCTGGGATGTTAAAATTCTCGCTACGGACATTTCCACGACTATACTCGATACGGCCAGAAAAGGAGTATACGGCCCAAAGCGTATTGCGCCGCTCTCGGGGATGCAAAAGAACAAATATTTAATGATGCATCGGGTAAATGGAGAGAAAGTATTCGAAGTAGCCGGGAGCGTGAGAAATATTGTAATTTTCAAGCATCTGAATTTGATGAAGGATTGGCCAATCAAAGCACCCCTGGATTTTATCTTCTGCCGCAATGTGATGATATACTTTGATAAGCCTACCCAGCAGAGCCTGGTAAACCGCTTTTGGGACCTGCTGGATTCGGGAGGAATTCTATTCACGGGTCATTCGGAATCACTGACCGGCATCAACCATAAATTCAACTATGTTCAACCGACGATTTATATGAAACCATAGGAAAAAATATGTTAAAGACAAGAATAATAATACATGTATCAGACGCAAAAGTCTCTAACGATCCCGCAGATGTACTGACAACATATTCGTTAGGCTCGTGTATCGGCGTGTGCCTGTATGACCCGGCAACGAAAATCGGCGGGATGCTCCATTACCAGCTTCCGGACTCGAAAATGGACACTGAGCAGGCTAAAAAGAAACCATTTATGTTCGCAGACAGCGGAATGAAGATTATGGTTGAAAAACTGGTGTCAATGGGGGCAATGAAGAAACGAATGAAGGTGAAAATCGCTGGTGGAGCGGCAATGGACGCGGGCCCGAAAGGATTTGATATCGGAAAACGCAACCACCTGGCAATAAGAAAAATCCTGTGGAAGAATGGCATGTTCATCGACGCTGAGGACGTCGGCGGCAATTCGCCTCGGAATATGTATATGAATATGGATATTGGTGATGTAACCATCAGGTCTGGTGGTCTTGAAAAGACGTTATGAGAAAGCAACCATTTACAGTGGAGACATATCATGGCTTTAAATGTGCTAATAGTGGATGATTCATCTTTAACTCGCAAGAGAATAAGACGCATTATTGAAATGGTCGACCTCGAAGTCGGCCGATTCATGGAGGCTGGAAACGGCATTGAGGCACTTAGGATTCTCGGCGAATCGAGGGTGGACTTGGTGCTTGCAGACTTGAATATGCCCGAAATGGGCGGGGCAGATATGGTTCGTCGAATGAAAACCTCGGAGGCCACAAAGTCAATCCCGGTAGTCGTTGTCTCCACTGAATCCAGAACAACTCGAATCAAGGACCTTCTGGCCGAAGGAGTGAAGGATTATTTGCATAAGCCTTTCACGCCGGAAGAGTTCAGAGAAATTACTCAGACACTTTGGAGTGAGCAAGCTATCGAATATGGCGACGTTTTGACCAAAGCTTTGTCGCAGGCTCTTGAAACAATGGCCTTTTTGACGATTTTGCCGATGGAAGAAGACCTGGCTATACCAGTAAAAACCGTACTGGCAGAAATAAGTTTCACAGGGGCAAAAACCGGTACTATTCAGATACTTGCGCCTTGGAACTTTTGTGAAATTCTCGCCGAAAATATAGGAGCTCTCTCCGAAGTGGATGACAAAGCTCGCCATGATGCTCTAAAAGAGCTTGCTAACGTCACTTCCGGACTGTTTCTTCCTATGGTTGTCTCCTCGACGGCAGATGCATTTGATATTACCGTTCCAACAACCAAGAGTTGTGATAATTCGTCACAATGGCATGAGCTCGTAGCCGACCAAAACAGTTGTGTGTTAAACATCGAAGGTTATATGGTTGCTACCAGGCTGATTATGAAAGATTGAAGATTACTGCGGAGCATATTATGAAAACTAAAGATTTTTCAGGAATAATAAATAATGGGCCACTTCCCAGTCCGCAAGACGTGGAAGTTCCCTGTGATATAGGTGACCTGTTAAATGATTATGTGGAGTCAACCGAATCGATGCTGGCTGAACTCGAACAGGCAGCGCTGGCTTATGAGGCGGATCAAGGCTGCGAGGAGAATTCTGCAGCCGTGCGACGTATCCTGCATAAAATCAAAGGAGAGTCGTCAATGGTAGGTATCGACCAGATGTGCGAGCTTTGCCACCAGGCCGAGTTTGCCTTTGAAGAGTTGCCAAAGCACAAACGCCCCGATATGTTGCTCAGGTTTAAGGATTGGACCTGCGCTGCGATGCATAGTATGACAGACTAAAACTTTGTTGGAGAAACCACCGTGACAATTGCGCTTCAGACAAAAATCAGGGTCCTGATAGTCGATGACTCCGCTATTGTGCGTAAAATACTCTGCCAGCAGTTGAATCAGCACCGCGGAATAGAAATCGTGGGAACTGCGCCGGATCCATATATAGCGCGCGACAAAATCGTGGCACTGAATCCGGATGTGCTCACGCTCGATGTCGAAATGCCCAGAATGGACGGCATTACGTTCCTGCGAAAATTGATGGAGCATCATCCGATGCCTGTTATCGTGCTCAGTTCTTTAACACCCAAGGGTGGTAAGACAGCCATGGAAGCTCTCGCAGCCGGTGCAGTGGAGGTCATGAGCAAACCAGGTCCGGCATATACTGTCGGAGATGCCTGCAATGCCCTTGTAGAGAAAATAAAGGTCGCCTCAAGAGCGCGCATAAACAGAAACATTACAGTCCAAAGCCGACGCGCACCGGTCAAACGATTGCACATGGTCGAGACAACCAACAAAATTTTAGCTATTGGCGCATCGACCGGCGGCGTCCAGGCATTGGCACAGGTGCTCTCTGCTTTGCCTGCTAATGCCCCGGGAACGTTGATAGTCCAGCATATGCCGGTTCATTTCACAACTTCGTTTGCTGAGCGTCTCAATGGCGAATGTGAGGTTAACGTCAAAGAGGCTCAGAACGGAGACCATGTTATCCCTGGCCGCGTTCTGATTGCTCCGGGCGGCTTACACATGTTATTACAACGTTCCGGTGCGAACTATTACGTCACCGTGAAGGATGGACCTCCTGTTTGCCGACAAAAGCCCAGTGTGGAAGTCCTGTTTCACTCGGTCGCAAAGTTCGCAGGAGCCAATGCCGTCGGAGCAATTCTTACCGGTATGGGGAATGACGGTGCAGACGGGTTAATGAATATGCGCCAAGCTGGTGCGCATACTATAGCACAAGATGAGGCATCTTGTATCGTCTTTGGCATGCCTAAGGAGGCCATCGAACTAGGAGCTGCGGAAAAGGTTGTGCCGCTGTCCGAAATAACCCAGACTATGCTTAAATTCGCTCAGGACAAAACCAAGAATGTAAGAAAAGGATAATGATATGTTTAAGGCAAAAGAAATCATGAAAACAGGGGTGATAACTGTTAAAAAGGAGACCGGAATCTACGAAACCATACGCATTCTGATGGTAAATAACATCACTGGCCTTCCGGTAGTCAATGACGATATGACCTTGGCGGGAATCATCTCGGAAAAAGACGTGCTGAGGTTGCTATACAATATCGAAGACAAACCGGGCAACGTTGAAAACTTCATGACAAAAGATGTGATCACCTTTGATCAAGAAGACAGTTTAATCGACATCGCCGAAAGTCTTATAAAAAATGATTTTCGTAGAGTTCCCATATTGAAAGAAGGAAAACTCATTGGCATTCTCAGCAGAAAGGATATCATCGCGTATATCTTAAAGCTCAGGCACAAGGATAAGAAGTCTGGCTGAAAATGTCCCGCCATACTATTAACAAAAGAGGGAACAATATGTTCGAAACAAAAGCAATCATGCAGACGGATGTGATCACCGTCAAAAGCAAGACCCCAATCTATGAAGCTGTAAAAGTTTTGGTGGAGAATAATATTACCGGCCTGCCTGTTGTTAATGATGATATGATCCTGGTAGGTATTATTACGGAAAAAGACATACTAAAATCGCTACCTGACCTGGAAACATTGATGTTGTCGTATGATTTGCAAGATAGCTCGGCCAGGAAGGTTGAGGACTTTATGACAAAAAATCCAATCAGTTTCGACCAGGAAGAGGATTTGATTGCAATTTGCGAGTGTCTTATAAATAACCATTTTCGAAGAGTGCCAATAGTGGCCGAAGGAAAAGTCGTAGGCATCATTAGCAGAAAAAACCTCATCAAATATATATTAGAGCCAATTGGATGACAGCGGGCATTCAAAGCTATCTGCCGTCAGCGAGCATCGAACTTCTCGTCGGTTTGTAGCCTTTCGTGACTCACTTTCACAAAAGCACTTCCGACATACCTCGCGAATCGGGGTGATAGGATTCGAACCTACGGCCTCCTGCTCCCAAAGCAGGCGCTCTAGCCAAGCTGAGCTACACCCCGATAATCCCGGCGTCACCGCCGGTTGTTGCCGCCCATTCATTTATAAAAGAGCGTACCATTCGCAACAACGAGCATTCTACACGAAGCCCGCCGATATTGCAACAATTTTGGCTCGTTCAATGTTCAGCGTGAACGGAGGG
>CBDVBU010000042.1:0-14757 GCA_965372295.1 uncultured Phycisphaerae bacterium | reverse complement strand
CCTGCCTACTGGCTCAAGGGATTCATCAACTGCGGCTACATCCTCGGTAATGAGCGCATGATCAAAGAATCGAAGATATGGATTGAAGCTGCGCTTGCGAGTCAGAAAGACGATGGCTGGTTCGGCCCGGACAAGGGAAGGAAGGGAGCAGCGACACGATTAGAGGGCCGCGAAGACCTGTGGCCTAATATGATAATGCTCTTCTGCCTGCAGGATTACTACGATTTCACCGGTGATAAGCGGGTCATTGAACTGATGACCAAGTATATGAAGTACCTTATGACCGTACCGGAAGACAGGTTCCTGGTGGGCTATTGGCCAAAGATACGCGGAGGCGACCTGCTTTACAGTGTTTACTGGCTTTACAACCGGACAGGGGACAATTTTCTGCTGGAGTTAGCCGAGAAGGTACACCGCCACACGGCCGAATGGGAGAAGGATGTCATCAACTGGCACAACGTCAATATGGCACAGGGCTTCGGCGAGCCGGCCACGTTCTATATGCAATCGAAGAACCCGAATCATCTGCAGGCGGCCGAACGCAACTGGCAAAAGATCCGGAATATGTACGGCCAGGTTCCCGGCGGGATGTTCGGCGGCGATGAGAACTGCCGGGAAGGATATACAGGGCCCCGCCAGGCGGTCGAGACATGCGGCATGGTCGAGATGATGCTGTCACATGAAACTCTGCTGACCATCAGCGGCGATGTGAAATGGGCCGACCGCTGCGAAGACGTGGCGTTTAATTCACTGCCGGCAGCGTTTACAGCCGACCTCAAGGCGCTGCATTATCTCACCTCGCCGAACATGATTCTCTGTGATCGGCACAACAAGTCGCCGGGTTTGCAGAACGGCGGCCCGATGCTGCATTTCAATCCGCATATTCACCGCTGCTGCCAGCACAACGCCGGACACGGCTGGCCTTATTACGCCGAGCATCTGTGGCTGGCAACTCCGGGTAACGGCATGGCTGCGGCTCTGTACGCCCCATGTAAAGTCACGGCGAAGGTCGGTGATGGAACGGAAGTTACGATTAGTGAAGAAACGCAGTATCCGTTCGACGAGAAAATCAGCATGACTGTCACTACCGGCAAACCGGTCCGATTCCCTCTTTATCTGCGCGTACCCGGCTGGTGCAGGAACCCGAAGCTGACGATCAATAAGAAAAACTTCAAAGTCAACGGCACGGGATCGTATATCGAGATTAATCGTCAGTGGGCCGACGGCGACAAAATACAGCTTAACCTGCCGATGACAATCACGCTGCGAACATGGAAACAGAATCAAAACAGCGTATCGGTGGATCGAGGGCCTCTGACCTACTCGCTGAAGATCGGTGAAAAATACGTCCGTGAAGGAGGCACCGATAAATGGCCCGCATGGGAAATCCATCCGACGACGCCGTGGAATTACGGATTGGTGCTAAACAAGAACAATCCAGCCTCTTCGTTCCGAGTGGTGCGCAAAGACTGGCCCGATGACAACCAGCCTTTTATAGCCGATGCCGCACCAATAGAACTTCGCACCAAAGCTAAGAAAATTCCAGCGTGGCAGAAAGACCATTTGGGGCTGGTCGGCAAGCTCCAGCAAAGCCCAGTCAAATCCAATGAGCCGACCGAGAATGTCACGCTTATCCCGATGGGCTGCGCCAGGCTGCGGATTTCGGCGTTTCCAACTATCGGATCGGACCCCGACGCCCATGAGTGGAAGCAGCCACCCAAGACAATACCCGCCACCGCATCGCATTGCTGGGACGGCGACACCATTATGGCACTCAGCGATAAATTTGAGCCGCGAAACTCGAACGACCAGAGCATTCCGCGTTTCACATGGTGGCCTCGTAAAGGCACAGCAGAATGGGTGCAGTATGATTTTAAGAAACCCAAAAGGATTTCCGGCACAGCGGTTTATTTCTTCGACGATACGGGTGGAGGCGGCTGCCGGATTCCGAAGTCATGGAGATTGCTGTATAAAGAGGGCAATAGTTGGAAGCAAGTATCAAACGCCGGCAGCTACGGCGTCGAAAAAGACAAATTCAACAGTGTAACGTTCGACCCAGTGCAGATGACGGCACTGCGACTGGAGGTGCAGCTACAAGCAAATTCTTCCGGCGGTATTCTCGAATGGCGCGTTGACACAGAGTAAAGATAAGAATAATATAGCCCGCTTATATGGCAAGAAACAAAATTACAATAGTCGGAGCCGGCAATGTCGGCGCAACAACAGCCCATATCGCGGCAACCAGACAACTCGGCGATATCGTTCTGATTGACATCATCAAAGGCCTCGCCGAGGGTAAAGCCCTTGATATCGCCGAAGCGGCGCCGGTCCAGCTTTACGACTCCAACGTCGTCGGGACCTGCGACTGGAAAGAAACCAAAGACAGCGATATCGTTATCATAACGAGCGGCCTTCCTCGCAAGCCCGGCATGAGCCGGGATGAGCTGCTCGCGAAGAACACCGGTATCGTCAAGGACGTCAGCGAAAAAACAGCAAAATATTCGCCCGACAGCATCGTCATTGTAGTGTGCAATCCGCTCGATGCAATGGTATATGCCGCCGCAAAAGTTGCGGATTTTGCAAAGAACAAAGTTATGGGAATGGCCGGCGCGCTGGATTCGGCACGCTTTAGCTGCTTTCTCGCCGCCGAGCTTGGCGTGAGCGTCGAGGACATAAAGTGCACATTGATGGGCGGCCACGGCGACGATATGGTTCCTTTGCCCAGACTCACATCCGTCGGCGGAATACCGGTCACTGAGCTGCTTGACGAAGTAAAAATCGCGGAACTGATCGAACGAACGCGAAAAGGCGGTATCGAAGTAGTAAACCTGCTCGGCTACAGTGCTTATTACGCCCCTGCCGCCGGGGCGGCAAAGATGGCCGAAGCAATACTAAAAGACAAAAAGACCGTACTTTCGTGCTGCGCTTATTGTGACAGCCAGTACGATACTGGGGGGTATTTCATCGGAGTTCCCGCCGTCCTCGGTAAATGTGGAGTCGAAAAAGTCATCGAACTCGACTTGAACGGCTCCGAGCAGGTCCAGTTCGAAAAATCTCTCGCCCACGTCAAAAAGCTCACGGCAAAAGTTGACGAGATGTTGTAAACAAAAAAACTTTTGATAATTTGTTGCCATCTATGTGGTAATGGTGTAGTCTACCAAGTCTTTTAGGAATGTGGGATCGTAAAGTTGGGATGCAAATGGAATTGATAAAGAAGATTAAAAAGGCTGAAGCTCAGGCGCAGGAAATTATCGAGCAAGCCAAGATAGAGGCGGCCGGGCGGGCCGAAGAAGGCAGAGAGAATAGGCACCAGGCTCTGATAGATGCAGAACAGCACAGGAAAAAGGCAACCGAGGCCGCTATCGCCGAGGCACAGGCGCGGAACGGCCAAGAGACATCGAAGAGCCGTTAAATCGACTGGCCAAAAGCATTGCATTCCTTAAAGATTATGCCGAATTTCCAAAGGGTCTTGCAAGTGTTCTTTCACCATGTACCGTCAGTAATTAGCAATAGAGAAAGCAAAAGCAGAAATTGAGCAGATGTCGGGACATATCTGGGGATTAAAGCAACGATATAAAAATGCGTAAAAATTGGTTTAATCCTCCTCGATAACCGATAACACTTACTAATAAGAACAAATAATAGCATTATTCAAATTTATTTAGGGTGTACAGGAATGACTGAGACGATACAAGCTTTTGTTGAAAAATTGCGGGATGATGGTGTAAAAGCCGGTCAGGAAGCCGCGGAGCAAATAAAATCTGAAGCCCAAAGCAAGGTAGAGCAGACCATTGAAGCTGCAAATGCTCAGGCTCAAAAGATTATAGAGAAGGCTGAATCTCAGGCTGAGTCCATCTACAATAAAAGCCAGACAGAGCTCAAACTTGCTGCTCGTGATGCGGTTCTGAAACTTCAGGAAACTATTACCAAGAGTATTTCTAAAGTACTGGTTGAGCCGGTAGAGGATACCCTTAGTAATACGGAATTTCTGGCCACAATGCTGCGAGATATCATTATCCAATATACTGACAGTGATAGTAAAGGCAAAACACAGATTGATATCAATATAAGTGACAAGCAGTGTAAGGAACTAACCGATTTGGTAATCAACAGGCTTAAAGAGGCTGGAAAATCCGATGATGTCTCTGTAAACTTCCACACCATGCTGCAAAAAGCAGGTTTTGAATATAAACTCAGCGGTGCTACAGTGGAAGTTACTCAGGATTCAATTGTACAGTTGCTTACAGAACTGGTTAGTCCGAGATTACGAGAATTACTTAGTCAGGACATGCAGGAAGAATAATAGTTTAAATTATGGTAATTCAGAACTATTACATATTAACTTCGCTGCCCGTATTAGAACAGGCAGGAATGCCTGCAATTACTCCGAGCGAATTATGGGATAAGGTTGAGATGTGCGGTGGACCTGTGGAGTTAATCCAGGCAATTATTCTGGGAGATGACTTGATTAATATGCAGGCTCTTTTGAGCGAAGAAATTGAAGATGCTGATTTCACAATTCTTACAGACGCTCAGGTGAAGGGCGAAAAGCCCATGCCGGATTTCCTTCTCACACCTGACGAGCCGGCAAGAAAGGTTCCCGTAGATTCGTTATGGGAAAATTATTTCAAACACACAGCCAAGACAGCAGTAAATTGTGGCAGTAATTTTCTGAGAAAATGGGTCAACTTTGAAGTTTCTCTACGCAATGCCCTTGTTATCGCAAGGGCTAAAAAGCTTGGGCTTGAGGCATTTGATTTTGTGGTCTCCCAGGAGCTTTCTGACGATGAGTATGATTTTGATAGTCTGGTGAGTGAGTGGTCGGCAGCTTCGAATCCTCTTGCCGGCCTTGAAATTCTTGATACAGCCCGCTGGCAATGGGTCAGTGAAAATGATGGCTGGTTCAGTTTTTCAGATGACGAACTGGCTGCCTATACTTCCAGATTATTGCTGATGAACAGAAGGTATCGTCTCACTCAGGCTGAGGGCAATTAATATATTAATTGCCCTGCTTCAGTGATTTTATGTAATTAAAGTGCTCATATTGATTAAAGCACTGAACTGTTTTGATTATGGTTTAATTGATGTACCAGAAGGGGTGTTCCAGTGAACGGAAAAATACAAATCCTTTACGGTAATCTGGTTACAGCAGAAGTAAAGGACGAAGTCGTGCAGAATTCGATTGCCCATTGTATAAGAAATGATGGCGCAAGGCTGCTTAGTGAAGTTATTCGTATTCGCGGCAAAATGGTCGATCTGCAGGTATTTGAGGAAACACGTGGCTTGCGAGTGGGAGATACGGTCGAGTTCCATGACGATATGCTTTCTATCGTTCTTGGTCCTGGTCTACTGGGGCAGATTTATGACGGCTTGCAGAATCCTCTGCCAAGACTTGCTGAAAAGATTGGGCATTTCCTTGAGCCGGGCCAATTTATCGATGGCCTGGAGACAAATATTAAGTGGAAATTTACTCCGACCGCCAAAACCGGTGACACTGTTGAGGCTGCAGACAAGCTCGGTACTGTACCTGAGGGCATTTTTCAACATAAGATAATGGTCCCTTTTAAATTGCAGGGCACTTGGAGTATCGAGAGTATTGTCCCTGAAGGCGAATATACTATAGAAGATAAAATTGCTGTTCTTAAAAATGCTCAGAATGAGAAAGTCTCTGTTTGTATGCAGCAAAAATGGCCTATAAAGGTTGCTTTGAACATTTCAAAACAGCGTCTTATGCCCACTGAGCCACTGGTAACCCAGGTCAGAATCATGGACACTATGTTTCCTATTGTAAGGGGCGGTACTTATTGCATCCCTGGTCCTTTCGGTGCCGGCAAAACAGTTCTCCAACAAATTACATCGCGCAATGCACAGGTTGATATTGTCATTGTTGCAGCCTGTGGTGAACGTTCAGGTGAGGTAGTAGAGACCCTAAAAGAGTTTCCCGAGCTGACTGACCCACGCACAGGCCGCAGTTTGATGGAGAGAACGATTATTATTTGCAATACCTCTGCCATGCCCGTAGCTTCTCGCGAAGCTTCTGTTTATACCGCTGCCACTTTAGGTGAATATTATCGCCAGATGGGACTTGATGTCCTTCTGCTGGCGGACTCGACAAGTCGCTGGGCGCAGGCAATGCGTGAACTTTCAGGCCGACTTGAAGAGATTCCTGGTGAGGAAGCTTTTCCGGCCTACCTGGAAAGCCGCATAGCAGCTTTCTATGAAAGGGCAGGTGCAATTGAATTAAACGACGGAACCGTAGCAGCCCTCACTATTGGAGGCACTGTAAGCCCTGCCGGCGGCAACTTTGAGGAACCGGTTACACAGGGTACTTTGAAAGTAGTCGGTGCTTTCCACGGCCTATCTCGCGCACGAAGTGATGCACGAAGATACCCAGCCATAGACCCTCTCGAATCGTGGAGCAAGTATGTGGGTATAATCGAACCGGAAAAGGTTACCAGGGCCAAGTCTTTGCTTAAACGAGGCAATGAAATCAAACAAATGATGACAGTAGTCGGCGAGGAAGGAACACCGATAGAAGATTTCGCAATATCATTGAAAGCCGAGATGTTCGATAGCTGCTATCTCCAACAGAATGCATTTGATGAAGTAGATGCAGCCTGTCCGGAAGCACGTCAGAAGTTTGTTTTTGACAAGATACTTGAAATTCTGGAGCTTGAGTTTGATTTCGGGACCAAGGAACAGGCCCGCCATACTCTGGTAAAGATACAGGATATCTTCCGTAACTGGAATTACGCTGCAACTGACAGTGATGAGTATAACAATATTCTCAAACAGATTGATGAGTTTATTGCAAAAAAGGGTATAGAATGAGAAAATACTATGATGAAATAACCCGCATAGCAGGTAATGTAGTAACTGTAACCGCTACTGGCGTGGGCTACGATGAGCTTGCTGTGATAACCGGCAAAAACAGGTCCTCTCTTGCTCAGGTAATCAAGCTTAACGGCGATCAGGTTTCGCTACAGGTTTTTGCCGGGACCCAGGGAGTTAGTACGGATGACCGTATACAGTTTCTGCACAAACCCATGCAGGTACCATTCAGTGAAAATCTTATAGGAAGGATTTTCGATGGCGCCGGTCGTCCTCGTGATGGCCGCCCTGCTGTGGAAGCTGAAAAAGTTGATATAGGCTTACCTGCAATCAACCCTGTTAAAAGGCGCAGGCCTGACCGGATGGTCGAGACAGGTATTCCTATGATAGATGTATTCAATTCGCTGGTAGAATCTCAGAAGCTTCCTATCTTCTCAGTAGCAGGCGAGCCTTACAACGAGCTTCTCGCACGTGTCGGCCTGCAGGCAAAAGCTGATATAATTATACTTGGCGGCATGGGCTTACGTAATGATGATTATCTGAAGTTCCGTAATACATTTGACGAAGGCGGGGTGCTTGGACGAAGCATAATGTTTATTCATACCGCATCTGATCCGGTAGTCGAGTGTTTGCTGGTTCCGGACCTTTGTCTGGCAGTAGGCGAACAGTTTGCATTACAGGGCAAAAAAGTTCTGGTTCTGCTTACAGATATGACAGCATTCAGCGATGCTCTCAAAGAGATTTCTATTATTATGGAACAGGTGCCGTCTAACCGCGGTTATCCCGGAGATCTATATACTCAGCTTGCAAAAAGATATGAAAAAGCAGTGGATTTTGACGACGCCGGTTCCATGACAGTGCTTGCCTGTGTTACGATGCCGGGTGACGATGTAACCCATCCGGTCCCTGATAACACCGGGTATATCACAGAAGGACAGTTTTACCTCAAGGGCGGACGTATAGAACCGTTCGGCTCTCTTTCTCGTCTCAAACAGCAGGTGAACGGTGAGAGCCGTGACGACCATAGAGCGATTATGGGTTCTTGTATTCAGCTTTATGCCCTTTGCCGCGAAAGTCGCGAAAAACGTGATATGGGCTTCGAGATGAGCAATTGGGACAATAAACTGCTCCAATACGGGAATCTGTTTGAGGATGAAATCATGAACCTTTCAGTAAATATTCCATTGTTTGATGCCCTTGACAGGTGCTGGAATATTCTTGCTAAGTGTTTTGATCCGGAAGAGGTTGGTATAAGAAGAAATATAATCGAAGGGCATTGGCCCAAAAAATTGCAGGCCAATTTAAGTTAAACAAATACATGGCAAAAAAAGTAAAACTTACAAGACCCGAGCTTAAACGTTATCGCGACGCTATGGAGCGTTATGTACGTTATCTGCCTATGCTGAAGTTAAAGCAGCAACAGCTACAGATGTTTATGCGCGACATCAATAGACGGCTTAGGCAAGCCATTGAAGAAGTTCAAATGGTTAAAAATGAATTCCAACCTTATAGTCATATTACCAATGACATAGCCGGCTTAAATGTAAAACTTCTGGCTAAGCCTGTCGAGGTAACAACTGTTTCTACTAATATAGCCGGCGTAAAGATTCCTGTTTTTGAGCAGATTGCCTTTACCGGCCCAAACTACAGTCTATTTGGAACTCCTGCATGGGTTGACAAGGTTCTTGAACAGATGAAACTAATCAATACTAAGCAGGCACAGCTTGATATCCTCAATAAACAACATGAGCTTCTACAGAAAGAACTCACGAAGATCAATCAAAGAGTAAATCTTTTCGAGAAGGTAAAGATACCTGAGTGTAAAGAGGCTATCCATCTGATTCGTATTAAATTAGGCGATGAAATGACCGCAGCAGTTGTTCGTGCCAAGATAGCTAAATCAAAACTCTCCGGCGTTAGTTAAGGTGGCTGAATGATAGTTAAAATGAAAAAGGTGATGATTGCCACTCGTCTGACTGACCGCGACAAACTGCTGGACAGTTTAGCCGACATAGGTATCGTTCATCTTAGTCCCGTTGAACCTAATCTTGCGGTCCCTTGTGAGGAATCAATCAATAAGCTTGACCGGCTTAACCGTGCCAGGAATCTTCTTTCCTCGCTTACGACCAAGGAAAGCTTATCTGGTTTATCCGCACAAGAGGCAGCAGATGAAACTCTCAATATTGCAAATGAAAACATAGACCTAAGTAGCAGGCTCAATAATTTTAAGCATCAGATCGCCAGACTTGACATCTGGGGTGATGCGACACTTGAGCAGTTTAAATCCATCAGAGAAGCCGGCTTGAATTTTGGTTTTTACTATATTAACCAGGCTGAATTAAGCCAAATCAAGGCTGAGTGTGTTGAAGTGATTGTCGCTGGCAAGCGTACACTGGTTGCAGTTGCCAGTCGTGACGATGTTGTTGTTCCTGATTCAGCGGAACAATTACATCTGCCTGATGTTGACAGGCCGGATTTGTGCAGGCAGATAGAAGAAGTCGACACTAAGATTCGGCAAAACCAGCAGAGGCTCCGGCAACTGGCATCATTGACGGATTCTATTCAAAAGGAAATTGAAACCACTCAGCAGCAGCAGAGCTTCACTGTAGCCAGAAATGGCGGTCTTCAGCAGAGCAAACTTTTTGCCGTGCAGGGATGGTGTCCTGCCGGGATATCAGAGACATTAACAGGAACTCTCAAAGACAAAGCCGTAGAATCCGTTGTTCAGATACTTGCCCCTGAAGAAGATGAGGAACCACCTACGCTGATAAAGTATCCCGGATGGACAAAGCCAATCAAAGGACTATTTGATATCCTTGGCACTGTTGCCGGGTACAGGGAATTCGATGTTAGCGTGCCGTTTATGCTTGCCCTGCCTTTCTTTGCGGCAATACTGATAGGTGACGGAGGATATGGCGCCATATTATTCTTTGGACTGTTATTGGGCCATAAGAAAATCGTTCCTGTATTGGGAAAGGAATTTACAAATTTACTGATCACAATCGGTGCAACAACATTGATCTGGGGTTGTATTTGTGCCAGCTTCTTCGGTGTCGAACTTTATAAACCACTGATACCCGTAGACATGTCAGATGCGTCACGGAATCTTATGATGAAAATAAGCTTTTATGTAGGCGCTATACATCTGAGTATTGCTCAGCTATGGGTAGCTCTCAGGCTGGCTCCCAACCTGAAGTTCCTCAGTAAGATTGGCTGGGCTATATTTGTTTGGGGCATGCTGGGTGTAGTTCAGATGTTCGTGCTTGGTAACCAGGTAAATATGAATACTGTCTGGCCGTATTTACTTATGGTCGGAGCTGCATTGGCTATTATTTTTGAAAGTCCAAATAAGAATATAATCAAGATGCTGGCACTTGGCACAGTGAGCTTTCCTCTGGCTATGCTCTCCGCATTCTCTGACGTTATCAGCTATGTTCGCTTGATGGCTGTAGGACTGGCCAGCAGCGTTCTTGCAAAGAGTTTTAACGAATTAGCTACAGGAATTGATTTCGTGCCGGCAACGATACTAATACTTATATTCGGACATAGCTTAAATATTGGACTTGCACTTATTGCATTGTTTGCACATGGCGTAAGGCTGAATATGCTGGAATTTTCAAATAATCTGGGCATGCAATGGGGTGGCCACCCTTATGCCCCGTTTACTATAAAAAAAAACGCTATAAAAAAATTAGAACGATTAAATATTAGGAGAAACTGAAATGGGATTAATAATGTTTTTTGGTCAGATAGGCGCAGCTCTGGCCATGGGTTTGGCAGCATTCGGCAGTTCCGTCGGGATAGGTAAGGCAGGTGTCGCCGCAGCAGGGGCATGGGCCAAGGAAGGTAAATCCGGGAAAACACTGAACTTTACATATATCATCTTGCTTGGTATGCCTATCAGCCAAACACTCTATGCCATGATTGTTATGGGCCAAATGCAAAAAGCTTTATCTAACCAGGAATTAGCTCTTGCTAATGCAGGATTGCTGCTGGGCATCGGCCTTGCTACCGGCCTCGGAGAGATGCTCTCTGCTTGGATGCAGGGCCTGATTGGCGCTGCCAGTGTCCGCTCCATCAACGAAGGGGAAAAGGGCCTGGTATTTATGCTGATTGCAATGGGTATCGTTGAAACGGTTGGTATTTTCGTGATGGTATTTATGCTTGGCCTGATTCCAAAATAGTAATCGTCATTCAACTTGTAATAAACAACATATTGGTGGCTTATACAAAAAATAACAAAAGACCCGGTCATACAACAAGCCCGGGTCTTCTTTTTGAGCGGTTCTATTTTCGCTATGAGCAGATCATTCCGGCGTTTCATGCTGGCCGTGCGACGATGGAGCCGGAACATACGAAGGCCGCCCTGGCGGGTGCCTACAAAGAAGTTCAGCCTTGCGATTGACTTTGCCAACGTGATGAACATTAAGGTCCCGCACCTGGCTAAGGAGATCTCCGGCGAGATTATCTGCTACGGCTACGCCACAACTTCAGGTGAAATGGACGTCGCCCTGCTCGCATTAGAGCGGGCTTTTGACCATCTGATAGAATTAACCGAGATCGAACGAGACAATACCTCCCCCCTTATGAAAATCGCTGATATTATCAGAGCGTGATTCGTGCCCTGTTGCTCGTTTTCCGTATCCCGTAGCTCACGGCTCGAACGATACACGGCAATTTCAAAAAATCAAAATATTTAGCCCGCCTGTCACCATTAATTCTTGATTAATCGGCTAAATATGTCCTTACATTATCGAAGTGTACATCCTCGTCAAAAGTGCCGCTTTCGAGGAAGCTCAATCGCAGGCTCAGCGTGTGCACCCCCGTGTATTCGGCGGTATCGACCTGAACATCGAGCCAGGTTTTGTCAGCACCCGTATCGCTCCATACTTCGGTATCGTCTATGTACACAGAGGCGACACAGTTCTCCCATGTCCCGCCGCTGCTGGCAACAGTGCTCGCATCGAACTTAATCGCAACAATATTGCTCATGTCGATACTCTGCGAAAGTCCCACCCAGGTTCCCGCTTCGTGCGTTATCTGGGGAATTGTGAATACTCGCGCGCTGTAACTTTGATCGCTTTGCCATAAGGAACTGCTAAAAGCCTGGGTAGTGGTCCAGCCCCAGGTTTGCCCTTCGAAGCTCGGATTACTTACAATACCCGGTCTTTCGGGATTATTCAATACAATCTTCACGTCGTCGACGAACCAGTCATCGTACGGACCAACAGTCCCGGCAGCTCTTCGGATCCGTAGGTTAAATAATCTATGTAGCGCCTCAGGTGGCAAAGAAATAGTAACCTGTTGGAACGATGTCATATCCGGGCCGTCACCGGGCTGGCGATCCAACTCTACCCATCCAATAGTCGTGTTGCCTTCGAAAATAAGATCCTCTCCTTTGTCGGGGGATTCACCGCCGCTATAGCCAGGGGCGGTTCGCTCATAGCTATAAATAAGGGTTGCACCTAAACAGCCCGACAGATTGATTTGTCTTGTCATGAGTGAATCACCACCGGACGGATTTCCGTTTAATCTCAAAGAATAGGGACCGGAAGGAATATTCATTCCGACATCATCTACCGTGGCGCCTTCAACACCGATCCATTGTTCAATTGTCGTTGATGGGAACGTGTCTTCAAAATATAAATTTGAAGTGATAGTTCCAAAGCGCAATCTCCACCAATTCAACGTCCCTGAGATACCGGATTTATTGTCCTTGATTTCGAGCGTCCATGTTCCCTCGATGTCCCTAAAGTCAAAGTCGCTGAGGTTTCCCTCGGGGCGGTAGTTTCCAGTAAACGGCGCCTCCCCCTCCGTAATCGATGTGTTCGCCCTATCAGAAAACCAAGTATCGGTGAAATCACTGCCACCGGCTCCAACGTTAGCGAACAGCTTGACACGCGTGCCATCGGGCCCAATGAGATACGCCTCCAATTCGTCCACCGACTCGTGGCTAATGTCGAGTTTAACCGCCGGCCAGGTAATAAACCCGGAGTCGGCTATGGCCAGCGTGGAAGCAGTGGTTCCCCACTCCAGCAGCGGTTTTGGTGTATCCGCCGAGTTGTAGCTATTCTCGGTTTCCTGGCCAAATACAATACTGCCGCACACGGCCAATACCACCAAAACGGTCATAAAAATAACACTTTTACTTTTCATTTCCTCTACTCCTTAAAAGTTTTAATATTAGCTATTTACAGCGCACTTAGTGCGCAACAATACTGACGGCATAAAAACTTTGCAAACTTGCAAAATATGGATTGCACACCCTTAACTCCTTGTTGCCTGCTACGTAAAATCTTACAAGCTAAAACATTATTATATACTATCACACCCTGCTGTCAAGACTATTATGCTCAAAGTTGTTGTTTTTTATGATAAACTCTTCCTCAGCAAGGGCTTGTGAAATCTTAAACAGGTGTTTATCGCCCTTGTCAGGCTATTCAACAAATGATTTTGTTGAAAAATTCCCAACATAACATCTTGAGATTTCCGTATCGCTGCGATCCTGAGTAATGGTAGAAAAAGCCATTTTATGCTTCCAGGCAACTGGAAACTCATCTTTTCGCTTAGCCCTTTTGAAAGTTCATTCAATACCGGATATAATCTTCGCAAAGTAAATACGGCTTGCGTGCCTTTTCTAAGGCGGGTGCGAGCCGGCGTCGATTTTATGCTGGAGACTAAGTTAATGATGAAACTACCCGCAACATGCAAAGCAAGAGCAGCAATTCCGGCCCTTGTGTCTTTCATACTCATGGCTCCGTTATGCTCGCTCGGCAGTAATGTTCCCGGAGCCGGCGTCTCGAACGACGCCCTGCTCGATGAAATCTCCCACGCCGCATTCTTGTTTTTTATCCGCGAGGCGGATCCCGAATCGGGCCTGGTGCGGGACAGAACCGGCGCCGAATATTGCAGCGCCGCCGCCGTGGGTTTCGGCCTTGCGGCTCTTCCCGTGGGCGCCGAACGCGGCTGGATCGACCGCCGCGACGCCAAGGTACGCGCCCTTGCCGTGCTCCAAACTCTTACCCGCTCGACGGCACATCACCAAGGCGTCTTCTGTCACTACCTCGATCTGCACACCGGCGGGCCGAGCAAACTCGGCTACGAAACGGTGGCCTCGACCATCGACACGGCCCTGCTCATGGCCGGTGTGATAACGGCCGGACAATATTTCACAGGCGAATGCGAAAAGCTGGCAGACGACCTATTCGCCCGAATCAACTGGCGGCACTATATCAATTCCGACAACGGCCAGGTTTACATGGCATGGGAGCCGCAGCAACCCGGCCGGATGGACGGACTGGGGCATTTCAAAAAGCAAACCTGGGACTGGTACACGGACGAGACCCTGCTAATCTGCCTGCTGGGCTTGGCGGCGCCGAACGAGCGGCACCGCCTGCCAAACGACTGTATGACAAAATGGAACCGGCCAACCGGCCGCTACCATAACGGCGAGCAGTTCATTTACACCTGGCCCGGCACGCTTTTCACCTACACTTTCGCTCATTGTTACTACGATTTTCGCCGAATGGGCAAAGATGCCCAGGGCGTTGGCTGGTTCGAGAACACACGCCGTGCCGCTGCCGCCAACCGCGACTGGTGCCGGGACAACGCGGCCCGCTTCAAGAGCTACGGCAACAACCGCTGGGGCGTCACCGCATGCAGCGGACCCGGCAACAGATACGTTGTGCCGGGCCATCAGCCGCGAGGCGAACGGGGTGAGACTCCCGCCGGCGGGACACTGGCGCCGTACGGGGCCGCCATGTCACTTCCGTTCATCAGGCAGGACGCTCTTGCTGCGCTGCGGCACATGCGTTATCTGCAAATAGACGGCCGTCCGATCTGGCGCGATCCTAAGCAAGGCGGGTACGGGCTGCCCGACGCATTCAACATCGACGAAAACTGGATTTCCGACAGCACCATCGGCAT
>CBDVBU010000041.1:0-14940 GCA_965372295.1 uncultured Phycisphaerae bacterium | reverse complement strand
CCATTCGTTACACGCCAGAGGCCTCCTCCGCCCAATCCGATAACTTCGTTTTCTGTGACACAAAGCGCTGCAATCGGGCGATCGATCTGCTTTAGTCTTAGCAGACCGTTCGGCGTCGATCGGTACATTCCATTCCAGGCGCCAATCCAAACTGTCCCGGCACGATCAACAACAATGTCGTATACCGGGCCGGCATCAGCCTTGCCCATAAGTTCGATCCATTGCTTTTTGTTGCTGTCTAATCGATATACACCTGCCCGGGTGCCGGCCCACACGCAGCCGGTGCCATCGATTGCAATCGCACGAACATCGTTGCAGCCATTCTCCCTGCCAATGAGGAAAGCCTCGTGGTATTCCTGGACAAACGGCGAATCGGTTATGCTTGCTCCGGAACTAACGGCAACAAATACACTTAAAACCCATGCCAATAACAAGATCAACGCTCGTGTCGGGCACAGCACCTTATTCGCTTTTTCATCTTTACTTCTAAAAGTCATCACTACAACACCTCTTTAATAGCAACAGCACTTATGAGATTGGAATTCCATAGCCCGGTTTTTCTTATCTTTTCCAGACTCGCGATTTGTTCCTACTGCTGATGCTCGATTGCAACGACCGAGACAATGTTGTCGGGAGCTTGGCGCGGGACATGAATTACCAAAGCGTCCGGCTGTTTCTCGGTTTTCAACAATGTCCGATCAGGGTCGGCGAGCAAATAGACACGTTTGACATTCAGCCGGCCGACGGGCACTTCGAGAGTACCGTCCTGTGGCCACTGGAATACATGGGCGTAAAGCTTGCCAGGCTTCTTGGTGCATCTGCCCCACTCCGGTCGCTCGAACGGACTGGCCGTTGTGCCGTAAATAGCTTCACCATTCGCAGCCATCCACCGGCCGATGGTTTGCATGGACTCGATGCTCTCTTGAGGGACGGAGCCATCCCCTTTCGGACCGATATTCAACAGGTAGTTGCCGCCCTTCGAGACAATATCGACGAGGTTTTGAATCAGTTTTTCAGGAGATTTCCAGGCATGGTCGTGGTCGGAATATCCCCATGTCGTGTTCATCGTCATACAGACTTCCCAATCGACGCCGGGGATGCCGGTGGAGGGAATAGTCTGCTCGGGTGTGGTGAAATCACCCTGTTCCGGCTTCCATGTTCTCAGGCGATCCACTGAATCATCTTTCTCGATATGCGGAATGTGATAGAGGCGGTTGTTTGAGATAATGGCCGGCTGGAGATTGCGCGCCATAGCCATTAGTTCGTTGGCACGCCAAAACGGCCCTTCGTTGCCCTTTTTCGAGTAGTCCCACCAGATGACGTCGACGGGGCCGTAGTTCGAGAAAAGCTCGCGGCTCTGTGCGTGGAGATAATCGACGTAGATATCATGATTGCGCGGGCCGTTTGGCGATGGTTTGCCCTTGAGCGGATGGGGCAACTGGTCGGCTTTGAGATAATCGTACTGGGGATGGTGCCAGTCTATGACGGAGTGATAGAAGCCGACCTTCAGACCCTCGCTGCGGATGGCGTCCACTATCTCGGCGGCGAGGTCACGGCCGATCAGGTCATGGGCATCGTACGTGGTGTACTGAGAATCGAACAGGCAGAAGCCATCGTGGTGTTTGCTGGTGAAGACCACGTATCGGCAGCCTGCCTGACGGGCGAGTTTCGCCCACTCGCGGGCGAAGCCCTCCTTGGGGTGAAAGAGCGGGACCGCTTCGTGGGCATATTCCCAAGTGTCGGCGCGGACGCGCTGCTGGATCCATTCCATGCCACCTCGCTCACCGACGGGTTTGCTTTTCCACGTTCCGGCCAGACCCGAGTAGAGGCCCCAGTGAACAAACATGCCGAAGCGGCTCTCCCGCCACCACTGCATACGGTCATCTCGTTGCTGCCTTGTCTCGGCACAAGGGCCGTTCATGTCAGAAGCGTTTTCTTTGGTACATGCCGAAGATATCAGCATCAGTCCAAAGGCCATCACCAAAATAACCGACAGGATTGACTTTACTCTTCTCATATTTGTCTCCTTTTTACAGGCTGCTGCTCACATTGTGAGCAATAAGAATAATCCTTGCGTATGAAATTCTACCAAAAGCAACCATTACCAGAAAGGTGTATTTTGAAAACCACGAAGGTGCAAAATTTTAAAAAATATGTGCCGCCAACAATAGAATCGACTTTCTTGTTGCAGTACCTCAGTTACCGGTATCGCCGCGTAAATCCAACTATTCAATCAGAGGATTCAGCCGGGCGTAAAATAATCTGGTCGATGTATACGTGGTCTCTGTCTTCGCCACCCTGAGCGGAAGCAGTGCCGTCACCTAAGCCGATAGTGATTTTCTTTACAGAGGTCAAATCTACGCCGCCATCACTGAACAGCCCAAGGGCAATAGTCCACTGACGCCATGAATCGGACTGGCACGCATGTGTGTATGGATTCTCAACTCTGCAGTTTTGGCCGGCAGCATCCTCCAGCGTCAAATACATCAGATGCTCGGTGTTTTCGTGTTCACCAACGAATGACAGCGACAACTCCTCAACAGATTGAGCCGTCCAATCCTGCGGACCGTCAAATGTCCTCGTGGCCTCGGTAAAGTAGGGTGGATACTGGTTCTGGAATTCAAACCGCATGGAGCTGTTATCACCCGCCGCTAATAAGACATATTCGACCCCAGCCTCGTCGATGTTGTCGGTCCATGCACTCCTTATGCCTTCATCGTTGGCGTATGATTCAAAGTCATCCACGGTTACGTGATCGACTGTCGTAAAAGTCCAGGTGTGTCCTGTAACTGTGCCGGAGGCACCGACCTGATCGATGCGCCACTCGTAAGTCCGGCCGATTTCAAGATCCGCGGGAGTATAGGTGGTTCCTGCCGGGGCGGGATCAACCTTTTCCATCGCTCCGGTTTTTCCCAACCACAGCTCGCGGCCAGTCGCAAACTCCGCCTCGATCCAGCTCAGTGCCGTATCAATGGGCACATCAGTTGTGCCATCGGCGGGACTGGGATTGACTGCTGCCGGGCCGTCTGAGGTAGATGAGACATCATCAAAAGAGTTATGGAAGCCGGCCGATTGGGGGTCAACCCACATCCCGTAGATACCGCTGACGCCGCTTGCAAAGACATCATCATGAATATTCGGAGCTTCCCATGATGGGTCATTGGCGCTGGTGTCGACAAATGTTGGAGTTCTCACGAGCAAAGGGCCGCCCTTATACTCATAAACGTTGCCCGTGATATATACGGGATCCGAACCGACGACATCCAGCTCAAAATAGTGGCTCCTGGCGTGATCCAGGCCGGGTACCGGAACCTCCGGCTGCCATTCCGCCATAATATCATCGCTGAGGTTGACGGCCTTGACCAGTTCGATTTTCAGGTTGGCCGGGCCTTCCTCATAGTGAATGGTCATTACGTAGCAACTGGCGACTATGCCGGGGTAGCCGGTTATCGATCCATCGTCAATGAAGTAAGTTATTCTGGCCGCCAGACCGTGGTAATTCCATGAGGCATCACCGGTGACATTGAACGCCGCACCGACGCGGACGTCGCTGAAGTTATCGTCCGGGTCCCCGATAGCTACGCCGAATTGCGAGCCGCCGATATCTGCCGGGCTTGTCTCATCCAAAGAGATATAATCGTTGTCATCAGGTCCGTCCTGTATAGTTGCGCTGAATGTCTTGGTCAGGCTCGGGTAGCAGAGGAACTGCCAGGTTGAAATCGTTGCCGCCGAAAGTCTCCAACCAGTTGGCTTGTGCTGTGCCGCTTGTTAGGAAAATTAATCCAATTAGTACACAGACTGTTTCTAAGCTTATCATTTTCTTAAACATAATATTCCTCCTTCAAATGGTCAGATAATAATCGATTGCTGTTTTTAGGTTCAGGACAGTCTATTATTCTATATATACCAGATTAGCCCCCTTTCAGTCAAGAAAAATTTATGGATTATCACCGGAGATCATCCTTATGCTTTCATTGCAGTGGCTGTATGTGTTATAATGACTGGACAGAAAATTCGCTGCCCTGCTGAATGAACCGTCACAATGGATTTGTCAACGTTGTGTTCATGGATTGGTCGAGTCGGAAGGTGGGCGTCAAAGAGCTATGGATCTTGAAATGGCACCGCGAGTTCGACACGGCTGGCCCCTGTACCAAAGCGGGCGGCGTCCAGCCGGAAAACTGGCCGCAATGGATGAGAAGTTTTAAAGAGTACTGAAAAACTCACAAACTCCTTCAGGTTATTTCGCTTATGCTCGCTTTTTTCCCCTCCTCATTACAGGAGCAACATTTCAGCGTTTGTTTTTACGCTGGTCGAGGCGCTCGCCCAGAGGTCTGCGAACGGGGATGTCAAGCCCTCCGCTCGCTTCAAGTTCGTTGAAAAGCTGCTTCTTCATCGCCGCGATCTGTTCGCTGTAGGCAGGGACGTTGATCAGGTTGTGCTGCTCGTGCGGATCGGTCTGAAGGTCGTAGAAACCATCGTGGTCCCAAACACCCTGGTAGAAGATATACTTATACCGCTCGGTGCGGATGGCAAACACCGTCGGCGTGGCGGGGAAGTTCCACTCCCAGTAGTACTCGTAAAGGATGTGGTCTCGCCACCGGATCGACTTGCCGCGCAGCAGCGGCAGGAAGGATTGCCCGTCCATAATAGCGGTTTTTGGTAGTTGGACACCGGCCGCTGCCAGCAGCGTCGGCGCGATATCGATATTCTGCACCATCTGCGCGACTTTCGTGCCCGGCTCTATCATACCTGGGGCATACGCGAGCATCGGCACGCGGATCGACTCCTCGAAGGCATCCCGCTTATCGTAGAAGCCGTGCTCTCCGAGCGCGAAGCCATTATCGCCCATATAGATAACCAGCGTCGATTTGCTCAGGTCCGTCTTGTCCAGATACTTCAGCACACGCCCGAGGTTCTCATCCAGCCCGTGCACTGTTTCGCAGTACTGCTTGTAAAGTTCGTCGAACGACGGTACCGGATCGTTATCATATTGTCCGGTTTCCATGTGGTCGACGCCGTGGATGCTGTAGCGCCGCTCGCGGACCCAGTGCGGCTGCGTCTGATAGTTTCGCTCGGTATTGGCCATCGTCTCAGGACGCTTGACCTGTGCCTTTCCATAGCGGCCTTTGTTACGCTCGGCAGGCTGGAAGGGGTAGTGCACGGCCTTGAATGACAGATACAAAAAGAATGGCCGGCGAGCATCGCGACCGTCCTTGAGCCACGTTAGCGCCTGATCCGTCAGGATATCGGTCGTATACCCCTGGAACGTCCGGCGTTCGTTGTTGATGTTGAGCGTCGGGTCGAAGTACGTGCCCTGGCCTTTGAAGCTTGCCCAGTGGTCGAAGCCCGGCCTGGGACTGTCGTCTTCGTGACCCATGTGCCATTTACCGATGAAAGCGGTCTGATAGCCGGCCTTCTGCAGGTACTGCGGAAAAAATACCGTTCCCTCAGGCGCCTGCCGCTGATTGTCAACAATGCGATGATGGTGCATGTACTGACCTGTGAGGATAGATGCACGGCTCGGCGAGCACAACGATGTACTTACGAACGCATTGGCCAGGTGAGCACCTTGCTGCGCCATGCGGTCCATGTTCGGCGTCTCTAAGAAAGCCGGCGAGTCCTTCATAAATCCCATAAAGTCGTAGCGATGATCGTCGCTGAGCACCAGAACAATATTCCTCTTCGCAGTTTTGCCGTTCTGCCCGGCCCATAGAGAACGTGCAGCAGCACCGGCAAAAGCCAACGTTGCCGCACTGTGGCATGCCGATCTGAGAAAATCTCGCCGGTTGCAAAAGGTCTGTCGTGAATTACCCTGAGCTGTCATATAACTCGCCTCCTGCTGAAAGAGATCGAATCTCTTTGGGATTACTGACTCGAAACGTTAATTCCGGGCCGTCTGATGATTTAAGCGTTTAAACCCGCATCCCGGAGACGGACGCTTCGAATACTAAAGTATCATCAACGATTCCCTGGACACTTGTTGTAACGAGGCTCGCCCGTTTTCTTCGCTTATATTTTGTAATGTGGCCAAGCAGATATAGCCTTTTGCCCGGTTCGATTATAGAGCGGAACTTCGCTGATCCTATGCCGGAAAAGCCGATAAATCCTTGCTCTTGAAAAACCTGCTTAGTAAAGAAGCTTGCAAGCTGGGCCGCTGCCTCTACCATGATCACGCCGGGCATCAGAGGTCTGTCTGGAATATGGCCTCGAACCCAGAATTCTTTTTCTGTCACATCCTTATAGCCCAGAACAAGGGCTTTTTCCTTGTCGTACCAAAGAATGCCGTCGAGTTGCTGCATTTCAAATCGCTGTGGATTAACTTTGCAGATTGCTTCCTTGTCAAAGACAGGTTCTGCTTCAAGGTCTATCTGTGATAAATCAAACAATAATGGAGGTGGCATTGTTGTTCCCGAGAAAACATCCGCTATAGTAATATGTACTGCTATACTAATGTATGTACACAATACTCTAATACATATAGCGCACCGCGTGATACACTACACGCTAAACACAGTAAAAACAGGTGCTTACAAGTACCTGTGATGGTTTATTGGGCCGATCTGATTTCAAGGACGCGGTTGCGAACAAGCTGTGAAGCCTGCTTGATTTTCTGCATTTGCTTGCGAACTCGCGTTCCTGCTGCCTTATTACCACCTTCGGCTTTGCTGATGTCGGCCTCAATTTCAGCGACCAGCACTTTAAGATCTTCATACTCTTGCATTAAAATAACCTCCACTTTGTGGATTAAAATTTACTCAGAACAGGTTAAAAATCATTAGAAACTTAACGATGCAAAAGTGTTTTGTCAAAGAAAAATGCCCTTTTTACAAAATAAATCAATATTTTTTTGCCGGTCATGTTGAGAGTTTTTTGGTCAGTTCGGCGATTCTCCGGCCTCGGCGTATACATTGCCGCTTAACTCTGTCATCGGGCTTGCCGATGGAAACCGGCCCATAGTGGTCACCCTGCGGATCGCCCTGAACGACACAGCCGGCGATAAGCATCGCTTCGATTATGCCGATGATCGTGGTTTCATTGCCGCCCCCGATATTTGCCGAGCTTGAAAATGCGGCTCCAATTTTGCCGTCGAGTTTACCGTGAAAACTGACTGTGTCGTCGAATAGCTGCTTAATCGGTCCTGCCATATGGCCATAATAAGTTGGCGAGCCGACAACTATCGCATCGTAATTCAGCAGATCCCGGGCCTCTACATCGTTTACGGATTTGCATTCGGCCTGCAGGCCTGCCTCATTCATTGCCTTGGCTATTATCTCCGCCATTTCTTTTGTATTACCGCTTCTTGAATAATAGATTACTATTGCCTTTGCCATTTTTGCTCCTTTTTTCTTATCGATTTTGTTCGGGAAGCAGATATATCACTTAAACAAATATAATTGACCGTAGAACCGCCTAAAAGGTCTTTATTTTACAATCATACACCGGGCGGAAATATAATTCCATAGTTACATTTCGAACTTAGCTGTCAGGGTTTTAGATCAACAAGGTTTGATATTCTGTCTTTCTAAATGGAATTTCTGCTCTAATGGGTATAATTCGAGGTACAAAGCAAGTCGCTAAAATCACAGATTCCTGATATCGCCCTTTTATCAGGTTTTTCAGTTTTACAATCGGCGGTGCAGATAAGGGAGCTTTTCCGGCAGAGGTACATTGTTGCCGAACTTATCCTCGCCGTATCCGGATTCCGCTAATAGTTTGATATCGGCCAGCACTCGCTTATCGCCAATAAACTTAACGGTCATTTTAGTGTCCACGTCGATCTTACCCATCGCCAGCAGCCTGGCCATCTCGTCAACAACCATCTCCAGCAGCGTACCTTCTTTTCGGGCGGACTCTTCAGGCAACTGCAGGGGTTGTTCGTAAAGAATGAGTTTGCTTTGCCCGGCTAACGTCAGCACGACTTCCCGAACGACGGCATTGAAGTCGCTTCCATTATCCTGTTTCCGGTCAAGCTTGAGACGGACGATTTCTTCGGCAAGCCATTTACGTTTTTGTGCATTGATTGTTTCGTTCGCCCTGAACAATCCGAGCGGCGAACTTGCATCATAGACCTCATCGTCCAGCTCCATCTGAACCTCGCTGCCGTAATGCAGGATAAGCTTGGCGATCAGTGTGGATGGGCGAACGTGGAATCCGCGATAAGGAGGCACGGAGACCTCGATCTCGCCGATTTCAGCATATCGATTGAGCATCTCATGGCAAAGGTGTTCGGCGCAGCCGATATAGAGGTTGATGTGGGTAACCGAGTACCTCATCAGGACATCCAGCAGCGCATCGGTCTTGACTACCGGTTCCTGCCGGCCCGGCGAGTTGCATGGCTGCTTGTTCACGTGCCGTTCATAGTGGTGAACGAACAAAGTTGCCGTCCTGAGCAGATGAAATACTACACTTATGTGCCCTCTGAGAATAGGTAAATCAGTATCAAGCTGGGCGGCTTCCGTGCCCGAAACGTACGTGTCATATAGTGACTGAAGGTTATGGAATCGAAGCTCGATACTCCGTAACTTTTCCTCACTAACCGAGTCCCGGACATAAGAAGCGAATTCTTCGGGTTTAACCCGGCCGGCAGCGCGAACATCTTCACTATCGACAGCCAGGTTTAAAAAGGCGGTGGTCAGGAGAGTTACCGTTTCGGCAACTGCTTCGATTTTGCGCGTTTGGCATTGGTGTGGCAGGCAGCCGAGAGGGAGTTCTTCGGTATAAGATTCCTCACGCAACCTCTTTGATGGTACCGGCAAACCGAGCAGTTCGGCCTTGGTGAGTATTTGGCTTGCGGTTTGCTTAAGCACATTGACCGTGAATTCAAGCGTCTCCTCCGTCGCCTTGGCAAAATCCTGTTCGATCGGCAACAGACGATATGCGGGCAATGAGTATCGGATATGGAGCAGTTCGTAGCACACATCGGAAAAGTGCTTCATTGCCGCCGTTAACGACCTGAACGCACACCATTGGCAGTTGCTGCTTGCTCCGTACGCGTCGAGAAGCTCTTCAAGCTGCGTTGATTGCGATAGCAGATCGCCTATCAACGGACGTATCATAATTTCTTTAGTCGATTGGTATTGGGATATATGCTTGGCAAGACCCAGTAAGGTCATAGCACGTTTTGCGATTAGCTTTTGAAAATCCTTATCTGTCATGACTGCTGCTGAAACCATATTTGTTTACTATTTCTTCCTCTCCAGCGGAAAGACTTCCGGTTCTCCGAACCCCTTTGGTATTTTGAGTTCAAAGACCTTTTTATCGATGCTTTTGTTAACTTTCGGCTTAAGGAACTTTATCTCTTCAATATCCCCATATGGAGGCTCTGGTTCGCTTTTGACAGCGATGATTTTTGCCGGCAGACCCAATTTCTTATCAATCCAAAAGTCTATTGAAATATAGTCGTCTTTATAAATCGAATTCGGCTTAACCTTCAAATGCACTTGAATAAATTTTTCCGATTCGGCTTTTTGGGATTCGACCAGGTTTACCTCAAACTGTTTTTTCAAATCTTCTATTTTGCTGAAGCCAAGCATTGGTAACTTTTTGCCGACCAGGTCAAAGACGTCCGCTGACTTGTTCGGATCGTTCGGCTCGGCCAATTGGTAGTACTTAGCTTCTTTGATCTGGTAATCGAGATGTGCGAGCCAGATGCCATTTAATTCGCGGCCAGGGAGAGGCAGACGTGCTCCATCGAGAACAATATACTGCTCGATGTTCTTCTGTTCCTTCTCGTCGTCCTGTTTGAGTGTGTTGAAGTTGATTTTAAGCGCAGATTTCCCGCCGGACCTTGTGTAATAAAAAACGCCTTTCCGGAGAGATTCTGATTCGAGCAGTGGCTGGATGAACTTATACTCAATCTGGCTCTGGTAGGATTTAAGGCCTGATGTCGTCTTGTTCAATCGTTCCAAGACTATGCTAAGAGGATCATCTTTTGGAATTTCCTGTTTTTTGTGTGAAATTTCCGTACATCCGGAAGCCCAGCTAATGCCTGTTGCCCATAAAACGATAAAGGCAGCTTTTATCATTATCTTGTTCATTTGGTTGCCTTTCCTTGCTCCTCTACGCGCTATCCGCTGCTTTTGTTTGCAATAATCTCAAGTATTCCGGCAATGTTTTCAATGCGAAAATCCGCATGTTCGGCAAAGTCATCGGCCTGATGATGATTTGCCAGCAATACAGCGCAGGCACCTGCTGCCTTTGCACACAACAAATCGAACAAATAATCGCCAACCAGCAGAGTCTCCTCCGGCTCCACGCCGAACTGCCGGCATAACTGCAACACGCCGAATGCATCAGGCTTTACAGGCCCGTCTTCTCTGCCGATAACTGCATCGAACTGCAGGTTATGCTTGCGGGCAATAGCATAGGCATTGCCTCGCTTGTTACGAGTCAAGATCCCAATATGAATACCTGCTGCACGAAGCGCCGACAATGTGCGTTTGGCGCCGGAGTTAAGTTTGGATTCCACTACGGCCTTTTGCTCGTGAATAAATAGTATTTTCTCCGCTTTCCGACGTAGTTGCGGGGTCATTTTCTCCATTGACTCTAGGAGGGCCCCGGAATCCTTGGTTAATCCGATCTCCTCCCGAATGGCGTCGAAGTCGAAATAAGGCTGAGTGATAGTCCCATCCAGGTCAAATATTACTGCTTTTATTGACATAATAAGTGTCTGCCATATTAAATAATTCAGATGTCGTTCGGATGCAAGGGGTAATCTGTCTTATTCTTGCTTTTTAGATTTTTTTCGCAGGAGTTCTATAAAGTATCGACCGGCCTGGCCGAAAATTTTACCTTTCCGAATAATGATGCCGGTCGGCCTGATAAAATTCTCATTTGAAAAAGGAATCGCCTTCATTGTTCCGCTGCTGACTTCCTGAAGTATTGCAGTCTGGGGCATTATACTGATCCCGGACTTGATCTCGACCGCCCTTTTGATGGTTTCGATGTTGTCGAATTCCATGATTGGACGGACTACAATATTATAACGCTCTAAAATACTATCGATCCAGGCCCGAGTTGGAACATCTTTCTCGAAGGCGATAAATCTTTCGAATTGCAGCCTGTGAATATCAACCTGCGATTCGTGCGACAAAGGATGGTTCGGATTGCAGACCAAAACCAGCGGTTCATCCTCAAAATCATATACATCAAGCCTTTTATCTCTTTTCGGAACGGCGACAAGACCAATATCGACATCGCCGGCTAAAACAAGCTCGTAGATTCTCCTGGCGCTAAAATACTCGATATGAACATTGACATCAGGGTAGCTGACCATAAATTTCTTAACATAGTCAGGAAGTGTATGCATGCCGATACTGAAAATAGCGGCAATATTTATTCTGCTGACAGAGGATTTTTGCAGGGTTCTCAACTCATTCTTGAGTTGTTCAAAGCGGTCCAGGATATCTTTAGAGGCCTGGTAGAATAATTGGCCCGCCTTTGTAAGCTCGATAGGCCTTTTCTTGCGATTAATCAACTGGCACTTGTGAGCAAGCTCCAATTGTGCAAGCTGCTGCGAGACGGCGGATTGACTTAGAATATGTTTTTCCGCAGTTTTTGAGAAACTTCGCAAATCTGCCAAATCGCAGAATATCTTTAGCATCTCTATGTGCATTATAAGCTGTCCTTATAAACTCTATTACTATTAATCGTTTGCCATGCCATGATATATCGCGTATAATAATTAGTTCACAAAATTAGCGTGTAAAATCCAATTTTTTGATTCTTTTATTAGTCTAACTTATTGTAACGGTTATTGAAAGCAGAATTTTAACACTTTTAACTATAGGAGATTAGAATAATGGCTGCGAACACCATTATCCAGGGAGTTTACGAGCAGGTTGTAAGACGCAATGCCGGTGAGGTCGAGTTCTTACAGGCGGTAAAAGAAGTTCTTGATTCTTTAGGGCCTGTTCTCGATAAGCATCCGGAATATGTCGAAGCAAATATTCTTGACAGGATTGTCGAACCGGAAAGGCAGATCATGTTCCGCGTGCCGTGGCAGGATGACAAGGGCAACGTTCACGTCAATCGCGGGCTCCGGTTTGAGTTCAACAGCGCGCTTGGCCCATACAAGGGCGGCCTGAGATTCCATCCGACAGTAAATGCGAGCATTCTGAAGTTTCTCGGATTCGAGCAGGTATTCAAGAATTCTCTCACGACTCTGCCGATGGGCGGAGGCAAGGGAGGATCGGACTTTGATCCGAAGGGCAAGAGCGATAACGAAGTGATGCGCTTTTGCCAGAGCTTCATGACCGAGTTGTGCCGTCATATCGGCCCGGATACCGATGTTCCCGCGGGTGATATTGGCGTAGGCGGGCGTGAAATCGGTTTCATGTTCGGCCAGTACAAACGCATCCGCAACGAGTTTACCGGCGTATTAACCGGCAAAGCCCTGAATTGGAGTGGTTCACTGATTCGTTCGGAAGCTACAGGATACGGCTGTGTGTACTTCGCCGGAGAAATGCTTAAAGCCCGCGGCGAGAGCTTCGAGGGTAAGATCTGCACCGTCTCCGGTTCAGGAAACGTCGCACAATACACGGTTGAAAAACTCAACCAATTCGGCGCAAAAGTCGTTAGCCTTTCCGATTCCGGCGGGACAATTCATGATCCCGAGGGAATAGATGCTGATAAACTTGACTTTGTCATGGAATTGAAGAACGTACGGCGCGGACGCATCAAGGAATATGCCGATAAGTATGGCGTCGAGTATCTTGAAGGCAAGCGGCCCTGGGGTATCAAGTGTGACTGTGCCTTCCCCAGTGCAACGCAGAATGAGATTAGCGGCGATGATGCGAAAACATTGTTGGCTAACGACTGCACTCTTGTTGCCGAGGGAGCCAACATGCCGAGTACTCCTGAGGCTATCGAGCAGTTTATCGACAAGAAGATCATGTACGGTCCCGGCAAGGCCGCAAATGCCGGTGGCGTTGCTACATCGGGACTGGAAATGTCACAGAACTCGATGCGGTTGTCTTGGACTCGCGAAGAGGTAGATGAGCGACTGCACAACATCATGATTGCCATTCATAAACAATGCTACGATGCAGCCAAAGAGTATGGACAGCCGGACAATCTCGTGATAGGCGCAAATATCGCCGGTTTCGTAAAGGTCGCCGACTCTATGCTCGACCAGGGACTTGTATGATTCAAGACGACGCCACCTGCCATTGTATAAGAGTAGGGAATATAGGAATTGGTGTTCCTGTCCACTCGTCAAACGGGATACGCCAAACAAGTTAGCAAGGTTGGTCTATGGCTGGTTGGGCAAGTACAGGAATCAACGGTCTTGACACCGTCTTGACCGGCTTGGAAAAGGGCGACAACGTGGTCTGGCAGGTGGATCACATCGAGAATTTTGCCGCCTTTGTCGATCCCTATGTTGAGCGAGCGAATCAGCAGGAGCGCCGGCTGGTGTATATGCGGTTTGCCGACCATCCGCGCCTGGTGAAACCCGGTCCCGGCGTCAGAATTCACAATCTGGACGCAGGCAACGGTTTTGAAGCGTTCACCACACAGGTCCATGCAATCATAGCCGCTGAGGGCAAAGAGGCCTATTACGTTTTTGATTGCCTTTCACATCTTCTCGATGCGTGGGCTACTGATTTGATGATAGGCAACTTCTTCATGGTGACCTGCCCGTACCTGTTCGAGCTTGATACGATCGCCTATTTCGCGCTTCTGCGAAACCGTCATTCATTCAAGACGATCGCTCGCATCCGTGAGACCACGCAACTTCTGCTGGACCTTTATAATATTGAGGGTAAAAACTGCCTGCACCCGTTAAAGGTCTGGAATCGCTATTCCCCGACGATGTTCCTGCCACACTTGCAGCAGGAAGAGAAATTCGTGCCGATTACAAGCAGTGTCGATGCCACCAAACTGCTCTCGTACATTTCCGAGCGAGGGCTAAAATCCGCCGAACGGACGCTTGATTATTGGGACAAACTTTTTTTGCAGGCGACGAAAATGTCTTATTTACCGGATGCTTCACAGCAGGTCAGGCAGGATACGGTTGAGCGGCTCTGTAAGATCATGATTGGCCGAGATGAACGTATGCTGTCACTGGCTACGAAGCAATTCACCCTTGAAGATTTGTGTGCCATCAAAAGCAGGCTGATCGGGACAGGATTCATCGGGGGTAAGGCTGTCGGGATGTTGCTTGCCAACAAAATCGTCGCTAAGGATGAGCTCGATTTAAGCAGGCACCTCGAACCGCATGACTCGTTTTATGTCGGCTCGGACGTTTTCTACACGTATCTTGTGGAGAACGGCTGCTGGAAGCTCCGGGTTGAGCAGAAGACTAAAGAAGGTTATTTCAAAGTTGCGGCGGAACTCAGGGAAAGACTTCTCGAAGGTAAATTTCCTGACCAGATACGAGAGCAGTTTCAGGAAATGATTGAGTATTTCGGGCAGTCGCCGATCATCGTTCGGTCGAGCAGTCTGCTTGAAGATGCCTTTGGCAACGCCTTTGCCGGTAAATATGAAAGTGTTTTTTGTGTCAATCAGGGCAGTCCCGAGCAGCGGTATGCGGACTTCGAAGAAGCTGTGCGAACGGTTTATGCCAGCACGATGAGTGAAGACGCCCTGACATACCGGTTACAAAGAGGGCTCGATCAAAAGGATGAGCAGATGGCCTTGTTAGTGCAGCGTGTTTCCGGCTCGTATCGAAACGGTTATTTTTTCCCGGATCTGGCGGGCGTTGGAATGTCGCATAACGCTTTTGTCTGGAAGTCGGACCTTGACCCGAAGGCCGGCATGCTCAGACTTGTATTCGGGCTGGGCACACGAGCGGTAAATCGTGTGGAAGACGATTACCCGAGAATTATTGCTCTTGATGAGCCTCTTGTCAGACCGGTCTCAGGCATGAATGACGTTCGAAAATACTCGCAGCATCTTGTGGACCTGCTCGATACCAGGAAAAACGCTTTTCGAACGGTT
>CBDVBU010000040.1:0-15075 GCA_965372295.1 uncultured Phycisphaerae bacterium | reverse complement strand
ACCCTGTTAATTTCATCTACCCGGTCAGGGAAATTAGTTGTGAGCTTTTCGATCTGGACTCTGCGTTTCGACGACTTTTCGGGCATTTCAAGGCAGAAGTCCAACTGATCTTTAGTAAGGTTTAATTGATCGATGGTTTTTCTTGCCTTTTTGTACTCGGCGTTTTTCTCCAGAAACTGATCTGAAACTCCGGACCACTCGACGTAGTTCTTAACATATCCCGTCAGCATATCGCGATTGTCGTTGACGTCAGTGAATACTCCTATCGATTCGGATAGCTCCTGGTCGTTTAGCCCGACCCAATTACTTATATTTTCGTTGATTTTATCGAGGTCAAGTCCGGCCGATGACATCTTCGCTTCTGTGGCTTCGCGGTCGCCGTAGAGGGTATCCCTTTTGTCTTTCAACTCCTGACGCTCATCATTCACTGTGGCCAGAGTATCAAGAATTGCCAGTCTGTTAGGATCTTCCTGTGCGAACTCCTTAAAGAGTTCGGTTCTCTCTTCGGCGGGCTTTTTGAGAGAACGCATGATTTTAGCGGCGCTGACGTTTTTATCGAGCAGGTCTGTCTCGGCTTTCTCGTAGTTCTGGCGTTTTTGGCGTGCTTCTGCACTTGCTAAGGGCATTTGTATCTCGAAGCGCGTGCTGCCCTGGGGTCGCCATATAAGATTTTGGATGTTGGCAGGATCTATTCGCCTTCGCAAAACGGTTATTAATTTCTGCGAAAGGTCTTTCTTTTCTGCTTCTTTGAGACCGTGGGTGTCAATTTCATAGATAAGACTTGTCCCGCCGGCCAGGTCTATTCCGGGCTTTAAGGTCTTATTCGGCGGATATAAAGTCCAGACTGCAAGGGCTACTAAAACAATGATAAAAATGATTTTCGGCGTCAAATTCTTACTCATAACTTCCCTCAAATATCGTATTGCGTATCGCTTTAACGGCTGTGAAACAGCCGGCTAAGTACTAACGACTAATTCTTATCTTTCGACATATTTTTACCGATTGCTGAACGGAGAATCTTTATTTTCGTATTATTCGACTCGTCAATTTTCAACGTAATCTCATCTTCCTTAATATCGACAACGGTTCCGATAATCCCGCCAATTGTCTGTATTTTATCGTTTTTTGCCAACGATTGCACCATTTGTTTATGTTGCTGCTGTTTCTTGCGAGGCCCTCTAAAAAGAATCATGTACATAAGGACGAACATCAAACCGAGAAAGATTAATTGAGTGCCCCCAAAAGGACTGCGCTTTTGAGTTTCGGCCGGTGCATCGGAATCGGATTGTGTGGTCGTTGTCGTCTGCTGTTCCGAGTTTATCGGCTGAGAAGAAATGCCCGATGGAGCATCGCTGCTGTCTGTTTGGGCTAATATCCATATATTGCTCATCTTTATTTTCCCTTCATAATTCATATATCGTATTCCGTATTGATATAACCGGCGGAGTAACCACCGGCTAAACCGGAAATACTAACGACTTTTTATCTTTTTATCAATAGCCAATAATCAATAGTTAATAATCAATTCTTTCGCCAGGTCGGCTAATTGATTTCTTTTTATGGCCTGCCTTATTTTGGTCATAAGTCTTTGGTAAAAAGTAAGGTTATGCACAGATACCAATATCGGCCCAAGCATCTCTCCCGAATTAAAGAAATGTCTCAATGTACCCCGGCTGAAATTTCTGCAGCAATAACAGTCGCAGTCGGCTTCGATTGGCCTGGTGTCATTGATATGCGTGTTATTTCTCAACCGAAGAGGGCCGTTTTCAGTAAAAGCAAAGGCATTTCGCCCGTTTCTTGTCGGCAGGACACAGTCGAACATATCAATGCCGGCCAAGACGGCGGCAATAATATCCGCAGGTGTGCCGACGCCCATTAGGTAACGAGGTTTGTCCGCCGGTAAAAGCCGCGTGGTATGGCTTACTGTTCTTATCGTATCGTCATGTCCTTCACCCACGCTTAATCCGCCGACGGCGTACCCGTCGAAACCTGTTTTGACAAGTTCCTGAGCACAGTATGTTCGCAACTCGGGATTTGTTCCGCCCTGGACAATGGCAAAGAGCATCTGGTTTGGTCTGTTATGCGCCTTTTTGCAGCGTTTAGCCCAAATTATGGTTCGCTCGACGGCTTTTTCAAGCTGCGATGTATCGACGCCGGATGGTGTACATTGGTCGAAGCACATTATTATATCGGCATCTAATCTATTTTGGATTTCTGTCGCAATTTCAGCATCCAAATATATCTTTGCCCCATCCACGTGGCTGGCAAATTCAACGCCGTCGTCGTCGATTTTAGTCAGCGGGCTCAGGGAGAACACCTGATATCCGCCGCTGTCGGTCAGTATGGGCCGGTCCCAAGCCATAAATTTATGAAGTCCGCCGAGCTTTTCAATCGTCTCAATTCCGGGCCTGAGCAGTAAATGATAGGTGTTACCCAGGATGATACCGGCGCCTGTATCTTTGAGCTGCTGCGGAGTGATACCTTTTACTGCCCCGGCAGTGCCGACCGGCATAAAAACGGGAGTTTCGATCTTCCCGTGAGCGGTATGCAGCAAACCCAGCCTGGCTGCGGAGCTTGAATCCTGATGGAGAACTTCAAAGTTAGACATTTGCTATGTAACTATAAGCTGAGAATATAAAATCATACATATGTACTGGTTTCACTTTTTCCGGTTTCAATAAATGCTCTTTATTTTAGACCCCGGGTAATAATATGAAAGTATCTGCTTAGTGCTTTTGCCGTTTCTTGCCATTCCCTGGGCGCCGCATTGGCACATTCCGACGCCGTGCCCCCAGCCTCTGCCTGAGAAAAAAGCCCATTTATCAGACAATTTTATGATTTGGCAAATTGTGCTTCTCAGTTTTCGGCCTGTTGGATCGATTGCCAAGCGAAAGTCCTCCGCCCTGAGAAAATCGCTTTTGCCGGTTGAACCGATGAGTTTTATTTTGGTCAATCGAAAAAATTCTCCGTAATCACTCTGGCCGGCCACAGTTATGTTCGTTATTTCTCCGAGCTGCTTGAGTTGTGAATATCTTTGCAGCAACCGGGCTGTTACATCAGCCTTGTCAAATTGAATCATAGGCCAGAAGAAGAACTTGAGCTTGGCCACGTCCTGACAATAGGGGCAGGGCACGCCGATAAGCGTTTCGAAGGAATCGCCGAACACATTTTTGCTGTTCTCGGTATGGCCGCCGCAGGTTGAGCTGTAGTAGGCCGGAAAGATATCTTCATGACCGTCGGATTGCTTACAGCTAATTACCTGGCCTTTTGTCTCATTGACGGCTTGCCAAATCTGGGCTGACTCGGCACTGAGGCCCTGATAAACCTGATGCGCCGCCGTTTGTTTCATGTCCCATTCGCGGTTGGCGCCGAATCGCTTTTTAATGTAAAAGCAATAAGTTCTTGCTGTAATTGCCTGTGCCTTAAGCGCCTCCGGCTCCCAATAGCCGGGCATCTCGGCGCCTACGACGCCAGCTAAATATGGCTCGGGCGGCACCAGATTGATAACATCGAAGGAATTGCCGTCAGGATTGACTATGAGTTTTAACTTGCCGCGATAATCTTTGCCGTTCAGGTTGAAGATGTATGGATCATCGGGGAAGATGATGATCTTTTCGTTTGCGAAGGCCTGGTCGTCGATAGTGATTCTGCCATTGGTCAGTTCAAGGCTTATCGGTATATTGGTTTGGTTGAAGCGAGTTTCTGTAATCTGTGTTTGTGATGCGGTCTGGTCGTTGAGTACGCTAAATGGCGAGACAATTTTTAATGTGCAGGCTGTAACATCGTCGAGGAGCAATACTCTGATCCAAAACTGTGATTCGATATCCATCTGGACGGTAGGCGTCGTAAGCTGACGCCTCTTACAACCGCCGAGAATCAGCAGCACAAGCAAAAGGATTGCGTTTTTACGGCTTAGTACTCGAAGATGGTGTACATGCCGGACCGTCCGCGAGACGATTTTTCCCGGATTTGCTGTCAGTTGGATTATGGTGGACAATGTCAATTTACCTGATAATGATCAATCGGTTAGTCCAGGTTTCGCAGTGATAATCCAATATCTCCAAGAGCTATTTTTACTTCGTTCAGGCTTGTCACGCCGAAGTTTTTACAGCCGAGGAGTTCAGCATCCGTTTTACTTGTTATTTCACCGATTGTACGAAGATTGAGCTTTTGCAGGCATTTTCGAGCACGCACCGACAATCGGAGATCGTCGGCAGTTTTGTTCTTGAGTCCTTCTTCCTGGTCTTCTGCGACGGCCTCATCAGCTATTTCTGCTGAAGAGAGCTGTTTATCCTCCAGGGCCATGCCGAGGTATAATCCTTTTGGTTCGAGGATAGCTTTGATTTCCCTGAGTGAAGTTTCACCAAAGTTTTTATAAGACAGCAGCTCTGTTTCGCTGATATTCAGAAGGTCGCCGAGCGTGTCTATCTTCATTTTCTTTAGGCAGTTTCTGCTGCGGACCGATAGCTCAAAATCAGACATTGGAGTTTCGAGAATCTGGCTTTTGCGGGTCTTCTTCTTCTCTTTTTCCTCATCATAGAACATCGTTTTCGAGCTTTCAATGTCCTTTCTGAACAGGATTGCTCTTTGGTGGTTCGGATGAGTTGCCAGGACGGTATCGACGCATTGAGTTGCCTTGTCTAACTCTTCGCTGTCTTCGTATAGCACAGCCAAATTCAACAGGGCACTTACGTAAACCGGCGAGTTTGCAGCAATCTGCCTGTAGTAGTCGATGGCTGCTTCTTCATCCCCGGACAAGTCGCAGCGAAAGGCCAGATGGAAAAGTGCTCTTTGATGGTTCGGCGATAATTCCAAAGTCTTTAGGTAATTGTCCGCTGCCTCTTCGTAAAGACCCTCGGCTTCCTGAAGACGCCCAAGCTGGTAGTGATACTCGGCACTTACGTTCTCAAAGTTAGTGCAAGTTTTAAGTTTCTTCGCCGCAGCCTTAAAATCACCTGCGGAACGATATGTAGCGGCTTTTTCCATTGTTACATATAATTTGTCGACTCCAAAATCGAGACTTTTTTGCAGATTTTCGATCGCTTGTTCGAATTCGCCCATCCGGCGAAGCGCAAAGGCCAGATATATAAATTTCTCTTTGCAGTCAGTGCCTTTCGCAAGCTTCCTGGCTCCTTCGGCATTTCTGCCAAGAATAAAAAGACCGATTCCCGCTGCCAGAGAGGCTTTCTGTCCGGTTTTTGAAATATTTGATTCTACTTGTTCATTGAAGCTTATCCGGTTCGCTTCGCTGGAGTGGATAAACTCAGACAGCGTCGTAATCTCATCCATCGACGGCAAATTGTCGGCAAATAAGTCAATTTCCGTTTCTGTAACTGGTCCCATTGAAACTTCTCCCTATTTCGTATTGCGTATATCGTATTGCGTGGTACACATCACGCACAAACAAGCGGGTATTATAATAAAGCTCTGAGGATTTGCAACAGATAATTCACGGTTTATCTTGTATAACCTCGTATTTCTCTTCTATAATCGCCCTAAATGCTTCAGAAACAGTGTTATAATCCACGATATCAACCCTAAATGGCAAATCCGATTCCTCGAATGCCTCGCGCAAAAGCATTTTAACTCTTCGTTTGATTTTGCTTTTCCCAACGATTGCCAAGTCCAGATCCGAATGCTTCTTTGCTGTCCCATTGCCCCTCGAACCAAATGCGCGGACCTCACAGTCGCCAACGTATTCGGCAAGTATGCACTTTATCATTTCTAAATGGCTTTCTGCGACATCAATCATTGTGAGCCTCTAAAGCCTGCAGTAATTTTTGGGCATCGACAAGAAATTTCTGTGCCGTCTCGAACACGTCTTTGGCCGTATTCTCATCGTAAGTGTGCACGGTTTCGTTTCTCGCATCGTGATACTCCATCCATCTATCCACATCGCTCAGCAGCCGGTGTTCGGCGCCCAACCTGAACAACTGCCGCCGCGGCTCACGCCCGCAACATAGACCGAGCCGAGATTCACTTCCAGCCACCACCTCATAAACTTCCAGCACAATTCATAAGTGAATTCAAAGATCTGAATAACGCCCGCCCTTACGGCTTCTTTCTGGTCCTCGTTCAATCGCGACATAAAAGTATTGTCATCAACTACTCTTATTGTCTTTTCCAGCGATTCAACAGCTTTGCGAAGACTACTCAAATCAAGCTTCATTATTTCGCACATCCAAAATCATCGGCGTTAAACTTAAAATTGTATTTTATATCGCCCCAAGGTTAAATTTCAAAGAGAAAATCATCGACCACCGACAGAGCCGGTGCTATGAGGAAGGCCCCTAAAAGGGGCCGCTATGTACTGCTCTACTCCGTGAATGCCATGACTTCTACCAAGTGCCGACCTGTATTGGCCGAATTACGAGTCTGCGTGACGCGGATATAGCGTACTCTACGCGGCTCAAAGCGGCATGTGTACCCACGCGCGGTGGCAGGCTCCTGGTTAGTACGGCGATCGGCGACCATTTTCCACCTCTTGCCCTCCAGTGAGGTCTGCACAGTGAAGCCGTAATGTCGCTTGTCACCAAAGTAACCAACCACCACGATCCGGCCTACAGGGGTCGGCTTTTGCAGGTCCACCTGCCACCATGCCTCAGGATGTTGTGTGACGTCAGTCGCCCAATAAGCATTGGTATTGTTGCTCCAGCCGTCGTTGGCCAGGTGAGCCGCGTGTCCCGGTAGCGCATGCGAACAGGTGACCGGCTTGCCCGTGGTCAGGCTGGCGGCATTGGGTTTGAACGCCTCATGGTACTTCTTCCACAGCCGCCCGGCCACCGCCACACTGTCACCACTTGGTTCAGTGGGATATGTCTCCTGTCCATCCGACCATTCGACCATCCACTGTCGCAGCTTCCGGCCGAATTCAGCGTCATCGAAAGATAATTTGTTTTTCAGGGATTCGCTCACCTCGCACAGGTACCATTTCCATCGTTTCAAGTAGTAGCCGCTGAGCATGCCGGACCACTCTTTGCGTGCGTAATCATCAATCGCCGGGCCTTGGCCCCAAAGCGTTAGTACGCGTCGGGCATTCCATTGACATATCTTCTGTTCAGCATCGTTTTGGCCCCAACGTTTGGCATCTTCCAACCAACGGCCTAAGAGAAATTCGCCGCGCGTGGCCAGCAGTTCATCCAGGTCACGGATTAGGCCGAGGAATTGGGCGGAGGCCTTTTGGAAGGCCTGAGCATCCTTTGCCTGGAAGGCTTCTATGAGATCGAGGTGTAGTGTGGCGGCATGATTCGACAACACCTGGCGGGCCACGTTGACCAAATCAAAGCCATACGTGTCCGTACCGGCTAATTCATGCGACGCCTGCAGCAGACAATGCCAGGCTTCGGCCAAGCGCGTGTTGCTGTAAGGGGGCAAACCGCCTCCTGAAGTCAAAGTAGGTGTGTGATCAATGATCGAACGCGTACGGTTGGGGGCACTATAGACTGTGTCCGCGAGAATGCGCCAACCCTGCTGCGCGTCGACCTGGGATTGGCCGTAACGGTGATGGGCGTAGTCGGTGATCCATGCGCTCAGGTTAACCGGTGTCTCGCGCCAAGCCATTTCAAACATCAAGTCATAAACCACTGGATTGTAATCAAGACCCTCATTGACAAAGCCCAGTCCCGTGAGTCGACCGCTGTTCGAATCGCGACGCGCCGACATCAGACCATCGTTATTTCGATTCAATGCCCCGCCGAGGTGAACACTACATCCAAAGCTGTGTACATTACACCACACCCATGGCTTGCTACAGAACGCCTCAGTCTGATTCCACATGGGAGTTGATTCACAGAACAAGTCCAGGATGAGCATACGATCATCGGATATGGCGTCCAGGAAGGCCTGAATGCGGGGTTGTGTCCAGAAAGATCGCTTATACATGAATGCCCACCCTTGCAGCACCCAAACAGCCTCCGGATCGCTCTTGGACATACCGTTGTAGATGGCCCTGCTCAGATCCGCCAGGTACTTAAGATCGCCCTTGGGCGGCGTCATTTCAATAAACGTGTCGGCAGCATAAAGATGGTCTGTGCCAAAATGCTTGGTTTGTTCTTCCATCCACAGGCGGGCAATCTCAGTAAATCTGGGATCGAGTGGATCCAGAAGGTACGTTTGCCATTCGATCCAATGAACGGTGTGTACGGTTGCATCGGGATATTTTTTCGTAATCGCTTTTGGTACATGGCCGGTAAATCCCTGAAGTACCGGTGTCATGCCCAGTTCGCGTTGCCGCGTAAGAATCTTCTTCTGGAGTTTCTCGTGCCGATCGATCCAGGATTGAGATAGTGGGCCGCCCCACCCATCCAGACACCCCATCCACTGAAACGGCAGATAAGGAGGGCCGGCAAGATACTTGGCGATCTCCGCATCACTCATACCCAAGCGACGACACACCGCCTGCCATACCGCCTCTTGCCCGATGACTGCCAGGGGTGTATTAACGCCGTTCAGGGCCATCCAGTCGATAAGCCTTTCCCATTGACTAAAGTCCCACCACGGCAATGAGTAACCAAAGCAGCAATAGTTCAGAAAGTAGCGATGCTTTGCCCAGGCCGTACGCCGGACCTTCTCCTTTACCTGAGGTAAGGGATCAGGCAGGTTAAGTTGATTGCCACACCATGAGATATGACAATGACAGTAGTGCTTGAGATACCAATTCAGTCCCATGGCCAGGGAGACGCCGTTGTTGCCACGGATAATCACCCTTCCCTTGCTTGTCTCGATCTCAAAGACATCCTTGCCTTCATCTTGGGGGATAATCTTAAATTCGAAAACGTCCTTGTGCCGATAGGCCGGCAACAGCCGATCCAACAGACATCGAGTGGCCTTAACAGATGGATCTGTAGCGTGACCAAAAGTGATTGTGCTACTGAATAGCAAGAGAAAGAATAGCGTCTTAAATATTCGTATCATACTATGTACTCCCAAAACACAATCGGCCTTGAAGGAACCTAACCTTTACCGATAAGCTCCCAACCCTTCCTGTATTCCCGGGTCAGATACTTATCTGCTTCCTGAAAGTTGGTTATCTTCATGCTTTCGCTATCATAGTCCACCTTTCGTCCTGCCCTTAACGCCACGGCGCCGAGGTTGATAGTTTCCGTAACAGTACCTGCAAACAGGAAACTACCGGGTGATTCTTTCTTGTTCTTAATGCAACTGGCCCAAGTGTCGGATCTTCGTCGCCGACTGTCTTGAGGAACTTTCTTTTCCCCGGCATAATCCCGCATTTTCTTTTCCGGGATAATTCGGGGTTTATCACCGTGAAAACCAGCCAGAATCTTGCCTTTGTCACCTACAAACATCATTCCTTCGCTTGATAGCGACTTGTTGTCCGCCTCGAGTTCTTCCGGCGTAAAGGGCTTCATACCTCCGTCGTACCAGATGAGATCAAAAGCAGGCAGGACTTTTTGCTTTGGGAACTTGAACCGGATCATACAGGAGTGGGGGAAGGCCACGTTATTGTTCACCGGCCGGCACACCTGATCGACGATTTTCTGCGTAGTTGTTCCGTATGCCTCGGCGCTGATTGCCGGGGTCTCTATGCCAAGGGTCCTAAACAGAGGAAACAGACTGTAATGTCCCATGTCCGCGATACTGCCGCCGCCGAAATCATACCAGCCGCGAAAGACGTTATGGGTGTAGTTCAGGTGATACGGACGATGCGGCACGCACCCCAGCCAAAGGTCCCAGTTAAATCCCTTCGGTATCGGCTGTGTGTCCGTGGGGTTGGATGTCCATTGCGGCCATACAGGTCTTTGTGACCAGTTATGGATTTCCCTGAGTTTGCCGATTACGCCGTCCTTGATCCATTTAAGAGTCAGCTCATTATCGCGCCTGTCGCTCCAGGCTAAAAGATGTGTAATGACTTTCTTTCGCCGGGCCGTTTCAATGGTCAGCCTTCCTTCCGATATCCTGTTGGCAATCGGCTTATGGGTGACGACGTGCTTTCCTTTATTCATAGCGGCAATGGCTATCGTGGCGTGAAGATGATCCGGCGTCATAATTTTTATGGCGTCCAGATCTTTTTCCTGTTCGAGCAAATCACGAAAATCCTCATAAGAATTACACCCTTTATATTTTCCCGAAGGCTTGTTTTTGGCGTAATACTTTTCCACATACTCCTTGCCTATGTCACGTCCGCCGGGAATACCTTCGATGCCTGCGCCCCAGTTCGGATCGCCCAACGTGTTACGGATGCCGTTTCGGATGCCGTTCGACGACCAGTCAATGTAATCAGTAGTAAATTTATTCGGATCACATACGGCCACGATCTGCAGGTCCCGGTTTTTGAGCATACCCGGCATTTCGCGAAGCCCTTGTGTGCCGCATCCGATGTTGGCAACGGTCACCTTATCACTTGGAGCCACATAATTCCGCCCCCCCAATACGTGCCGGGGAACCACTGCAAACGCGATTGAAGAGGCTGCGGCAGAACCTAATAATTCACGGCGGTTCATGTTTTTTTTAGGTTTCATTTTTGAAATCAGTGCCTCCAAAAAAATCCGCCCTTGTTTATCTGTGCGGATTTACGTATCATTGTCAACTCTTGAGAAACTACCGGAATGATACCATGATTAGGAAGAGTTGGTCAAGATGAGCATTTGCAATATTCTATTTCTTCTTTTTCGTGGATTCTTCGCCGGCAATAAATAAATGCAAACCATCGTGAATAAGGGGAAGAACATGAGAATTTTGTTACCGTCCATCCTTATCCTCATTAGCCTGCTATGGACCTGTGAAGGGAAAGGGGACCATGCGAATGAAGCAAATAATATTGAAGCAGGTATTATCACGGCACATTCCCGCGGTCTGCACGGGTACATTGGCTACAGCGCATCCCGGCCGCCGGACCGTTCCGTCTACAGCACGGGCATGGGATTTTATTCCGCTGTCTGGCCGCTTATTGACAAGCCAATCGCTCACTTTCAGATCGGCCTGCCCAGCGCCTGGATAACACCGAACAACTCCGACAACAAAGACAAGCCGCTCGCTCCAATCGGTACGCATGCCAGAGACAACTGGCCGAAGCGGGGGCCTACCTGGGGCAGTGTTTTTCAGACCGTCGAAGGAGGCCTGGGCTATTGGGCGCGCAATCACTTCCGATACGGCCCGCCGAAATTCAGCATGAATGCCACGCCGCAATGCTATGATTATGAGGTTGGATCGCCCGGGTGGTCGTTTTTCTATAGCAATCAAGCTTTGCCGGACAATCGTCTGGGCATTGCCCAACTGAGCAATCGGCTGCTTATTCCGCCGGACGCACTGCCCTTCGAGGGCAATCCGAACGGCAAGTTCCTGGGTTACACCTACATGGCCCTGCCTTTTACCAAACCCACTACCGGTGATCCACCCACCGGTGATCAGGCCTGGACCTGTTTCCTGAGTGCGGCTAATTTCAAAGGACCGATGGCCTACTATATCCCGGAGACCTGGAGCAAGATCGGCAAGCTCTTCAATTATCCCTTTATCTACGGACGAGGACTCGACGCCCGGCCGGGCAATATGGGTGGCGGCGCCATGGAGATAAACACCGTGCCGCGTTTCGATGCACGAGATGCCCAGGGTATTGTTTATTCGAAACTACCAAAATTACAATTTCCGGTGGACGAGCAGGGCAGAACGCTGCTTGTGCAGGACGTGACGTATTACTCCAAAGCGGCCCTCTATGACGCCTTCAAAGCATGGCGGGACGGTGGCCCAGCCTGTTCCGGACGCTTCGACGAGAAGGGCGCCTGGAAGTCCACGCTAACGACGCGCACCACTCGATTCGATCAGGCAGGCAATAAGATGACCGGAATCGAAAAGATCTTCGACACCAATATATTTGAGGACAATGTTTGGGGTCTGGAGTGGTACGATGGCACTGCCGGCGCCAATGGCTACTTCCCGCAGTATTTCAAACATGTCGGGGACCAGCGAGTGGCTGTATCGGCCGCGGATGTACCGGCAGAAACAAAACTTTTGACAGCAAAGTTCAAACTGGCGGGCCGCGGCAAGCCCTACACCTCGCCGTCCGGTGGTGCCTGGAGTAATCCGGGCCCGGCACGCGGACCTTACAAGGTCGATCTCACGGACGGCTCGACCGTCACCTATTGCTGGTATCGTTTTGTCGATCAGCCTTCTTTCCAGCAATACAATTGGAGTGAGAAAAAGAAGGCGAAATTACAGTCCTTTGTTGAAAAAATACACTCCGACTGGCCGATTGACAGGGACTACATGGCGCCGCCCAGCAGCGGAACCCTGGCGAGGCTCGATCCTGCTCTGCTTGTCAGTCCCCCCGAAGGCCTGGAAGTTGGTTACGTGCCGATAGTAACACATCAGGAAGATGCCGCCGATCAGTAATGCCAAACATGAAGATACGGCGTTCATTTGGCTACCTTTGGTTCGTCAGTGTAAGCGTTGTTGAACACCTTGGTCTTGCCGGACGAGCGTACAGCCTGTCCGGCTTTGCTGTGTCTGGTAAACCAATTGTGGTGCACCTCACATTTCTTCTCGGGTACGCCACGAATCACCACAGGAGTTTGCTGGGCACGAAACGTATTGTTATAGATATCGATCGATGTTCCCGCGATGTCCGTGCCGTCCTTGCGATCACGTCCACCATGCATGTCGAAACAATGGCTCAGCGATGCCCCGAGTTCGATGTTGTGCCGGGCCACGTAACTGTTGCCGGGCCGGCCTGTGCCTGCGATCGAGTGCCGGTTCCAATTGAACAAGTTGTGCTCGATCATCGACGATGCGGTGTTATGGCTTACACCATACCCAAGGCCTTGATACTGGCAGTGGTGTATATGATTGTGATGGATATGGTGCCCCTCGGCCGTGACTAAATATACGCCCGCGTGGGAGAAGCCCGATATCTCACAGTTGTCCACTTCAAGCCGGGTGTATTTGGTCTTTATGCCATTTGATGTGGGGAATTTGTAGTAATACTTATGCCTCTCGCCTCCTTCGCGGAATGAGCGGCGATGATGGTCAATATATCGCTTGGGATTAGGGCCCTGGATACGCAAGCCCGTTAAGCGCACATCCGGCCCGGCGGCACGGATCATCACCGGTGTCTTCAGCGCATCGCTGGTGAGCAGTGCGCCTTGAGATTCGCCGTGCCCGCGATCCCCGGCTAACGTAACGCCTTCGGGGATTTCAAGGACGAGTTGATTAATATAGATTCGTGCGGTCAGATCGATTACCGTCTCGGCGGGAATGAAAACGACCTGTCCTGATTTTGCTTTCGATAGCGCATCAAGCAGAGCGTTAAGGTCTCGCACGGTATAATCGCCTGCGGTAATGATGTTAACGTAGCCGTTTCCACCGCCGATTGGTCCACGATCATCAGCTTTAGCTCCATACACGACATTATCGATTTCTATCCACGTCGGCTCATCAGCAGCAATGCATGGCTGACTCACAAAGACTATTACTGCTGTTACCAAAAACAATACATTTCTCATTTTTATTCTCTCCAAATCATTTGATTTCGATTAATGCGATGTCCTCGCCGTCGAGAGTTAGTTCGGTTCTTTGATCGCGCCAAGTGATGGTCCGGCCATGAATTAATTCTCGCGAAGTTTTTGGCGTGTCCCGTTCCAGCTTGATCGTTACGGTCCGCCGTTCAGCGCTATCGTTGAACACAGTGAAGAGCTTGTCGCCGAATCGTTCCACATAGACACGATCATCGCTCGAATGGGCCGACGTGATCGGTTCCCAGCCCGCCTCGGCAACCAATTTACACAAAGGGATATATTTCTTGAAAAGGATTCGATCTCGTTCGTAGAGTTCCGGTCGAGAGAAATAATGCCCCTGTGAAGCATTGTGGCTGAAAAAGCCCGGAAACATGCCGTAAGCGAGCGACCGCTTCATGTACTTCTCGACAAGTTCATGAGAAAACTCCTCAAAACGAGTATTCATCAGGAAACAGAAAGGCTTGCCCTTGCACAGCGACCGGCGGTAAAGCATGTCACGATCAGACATCGGCTGCCATTTCCCGCCCGGATTCCAGTTGGTTTCCGTCCCCATGACATCCAATTGCGGCGCCAGCCAGCACAAACGGATAGGGGTGGAATTCGCCATCATGAGTTTGTCCATTGCATGAACATCTCTGGCGAGGGCGCGGATATATTCAAAAGATATCAGGCCGCGGAAAATAGCCGGCTTTCTGCTATCGAGCGAAAAGGTCAGAGGCGTTTCAGTACAAGTAAAGTGATCTCGTCTAAAGTCAAGTTCGTCTGTCACATACCCTTCGCTCGAATCAATATATTCGCCGTCCAAATCGCTTTTGGCTTTGGGACCATAAAGTCTTTCTCGATGTTCCTTGCTCCAATTGTTCTTGAAGTCCGTAACATCACCTCTGATTTTAGGCATGGAGTTTATGCTCCAAACAGCCCCATTGCACCAGGGCGTATCCTGCAAGCGAGCGGGAAACTGCCCCGTGTGGTCATGAAAGCCGCTGGTAAATAAGGCCTTGGCACGAGGATCCGCTTTTTCAACGGCGAGACGCCGGGCCTCGGCCAAAGCACTTTCGAGTGTGCGAGGCATCTCTTTGGACATAGACATCCACCAGGTCATAGGCTCTGTGTAGCGGAAAGTAATCATGCCGTGCTTGTCGTCCCATGCGGTTTCATTGGTGCCCTCTTTGAATTTGAAGCCGAAGTCTTGCCAATCTTTGACGTCACTGATCCTGGCGAAAGGCATCCAAAGTCCCTGCTCAGGTGTACGGCAGCGAAAATAATCAGGGAAAATCCCGTAGTATTGCGCGAGGGCGGCACGAAAGCCCCATTCCGGATCGAACGTGAATTTGCAGAAACGCAAACGAGCCTTGGGTTTCTCGGGCGCCAATCCGATATCGTAAGCCAGGAACAGCTCTTTAGTTTCTGCGTTGTAGCCGACGCGGAAAAATGCCGGCCGGTCCATGTCAATACCGAGACCTATGCCCTGATTGGCGCTAACCAACGCAGCAAACGGATAACGTGATAGCCGACCGTTTGCTCCTGCCGAGAATCTGCCGGCATTCACGTATTCCTGATTCTCCTCGACAGCCAGGCTTCGACGCGGATCCTGCAACCAAAGGCACTT
>CBDVBU010000039.1:0-15282 GCA_965372295.1 uncultured Phycisphaerae bacterium | reverse complement strand
AGGTCCAAGTCGGGATGGTTCTTGGCAAAGGTCAGCATGAACTTGATATAGACGGCATCAAGAACGGAACTTCGTGTCGGGCTATATTGTCCCAGAACAGCGGTTGTGCCGTAGTCCACAGCAAAATAGGCCAAGAAAGTAGATTCTGCTATGAACTCATTTCTTTCTGCGAATTGAGGGGGGACAACTTCCCTGTGCAATGGTTGTACCAACCAGGGTTCAGGCGCATCTTCATCTGACCATTCTGAAGCGCAAAGCAGAACAAGAAATTCTGCGGCGTCTTCTATGTGCATTGACTTTTTGCTGTTCTCTTGCCTCCTCAGTGTTATCAGAGACGTAGTGCAGTCAGAGCCTTCTTTCGCTTGGCCTTCCGTTTCAGCTTTTGCTATTTATTGAATAATTTGCCACTGTGCTTTTCCTTCTTTTCGCCAGCCTGAATACCCAAGATGCACAAGCGCGTATGCACCCGCTGCAAGTAGTCCAACAACGTTCATTTTCAATCCTCCAAAGAATTTTCAGATTAACGCCAATCAGACAAGAGGCAATGGACACTCGTTGACATTATTCTCCTTCACATCATCAGTCCAATATATTTTTGCGCTCTTGGGAAGTGCCGAAGGTTTTAGGTAAAGGATATAATCTCTATGTTCGTGTCCGTTCAACTTAGTAGTAATCGGCGGTTGTCTTTCGTACCAAAGCGGATGTTGCTCGTCTAATGACTTACCGTCAAGAAGGACCTTGATATTTCTAGCTTCACCCTTGCCTTTGTTTTTGATACGGAGTGTTCTTCTTCCTTGAGAGAGAATAAAACGGGCATTCAAATATGCTGCCTTTTCTTCAGAACGCCTTTCCTCTTCGATCTGAAGTTTCCGTTTTTCTATATTATTCATTTTCACAAATGAAAATGCGGCAAAGCCGAGAGACATAAACGAAATGACAGTATTGGTGTGGAACAAAAAAACACAAATGAGCGCCAGAAGAGCAAAGAAAATCCATATCATTTTCGTTTTCATAAGTTCTCGCTTTTCTTTTGAAGTACCTCAAATATTACCGCCCACTTCGACAATATTATATCGGCAGGATTTTGGTTAGAAACAAGGAGAAAAAGGTAGAATTTATAACACAGAACACAGGATACAGAAATCTACTGGTTGCTGTCTTTATTATTTACTCGCTTCGAGCAGCAGTAAATCCTGACTATGGATAGGCCAGTCGGAGTGTATAGTTACATGGGCAAAACCCGCTTCTTTCAGCAATTGTTTGTATTGGTCATTAGTCCATGCTTTTGTGGTACTGCGATATGATGTGACGGTACCATCGGCGGCTTCGATGATATGAAATTGCTGCAGCGCCGTCTGTTGTTTGTCAAACCAGTGGTTTTCGATCAGGCAGATATACGGATCATCCCACGGAATCTTATACGCTCGGTCCCACAGAGTCTCCTCATCCACTTCTTGGTCTATAATCGTATTTAAGGAATTCTGTAAGCTCATATAATCTGAAATTTCCCTTATTAAACGACAAAAAATTATATCTTTACGGTATTCGGGGCCTGCTGGTAGTAAACTTAGCTAAATTTATAAATCTTTGCAATAAAAATTGAGCTAACTGCGTCTTGCTCGGCAGTGATATTGTTTATCACAAGCTTAGAGACCTGTTTTATTAACATTTTTAAGTCAAGGAGATTAGATATGTTTAGACGAAGGGTAGTTTTTGGCTTGGTTGTATGTCTTTTGGCCGTATTGATTGTGGGCCAGACGCTTTCACAGCCGGCACAGCGTGGACAGGCAGGTGGACAGAGAGGTGGACAAAGAGACGGCACACAGGGCTTCCAGCGTCCGCAGATGCAGGGACGACAGTTTGATCCTCAACAGATGCAAAGGATGATGGAGCAGCGTATGCAGCGTCAGCTTAGAGCCAGCGACCAGAAGTGGAAAACCATCGGACCGAGCGTGATGAAAGTATCGCAACTCAATAGGCAAGTCTCCGGCGGCGGAATGGGCGGAATGTTCTTCGGTGGTCGAAGAGGCCCCATGGGCGGACCGCAAGGCGCCCAGGGTAGGCAACTGACCGAACTGGACAAAGCTACAGAACAATTGCAAACCCTGCTCGATAATCAATCGGCAAAGCCGGAAGATATTGAGAAGCAACTCACCGTTCTTCGTGCGGCCAGAGAGAAGGTCAAAAAGCAGCTCGCTGCAGAACGGCAGAGACTTCAAAAGCAGATAACAGTGCGCCAGAAAGCACAATTGGTATTGATGGGTTTGCTGGACTAAGACATTGCCGGCTCCATCAATCCACTTGCAGAGAGAGTCCGAGAGCAGGGGCTGACAGACGAAACCGCGGCCCGGGAATCAGTGGATCGCTTGCCAGAGGTGAGCATCACGTCCGGGCCGAGTGTTTTATAGCTTAACTGGGGGGAATTGTGCTGCGCTTTTAGCCGCTCACATTTTTTTGGTAGACCTGCTCAACAATAAAGGTTTTAATATCGTTGTTACTGTCAATAGGAGGATTTGCTTTGAAACATGCAATAATCGCGGTGGCAATTTTTGTTTTTATCTGTACTGCATTGTCGGCCGGGCAGGCCACGAGAATCGAACTCACCGATAAGGTGCTGGTCGAAGACACCGTTCGATTCGGAATTAATCTCGGCGGAGACACGTATTATTCGGGTGCGGTGCTGGTCAAGAAACGTTCGCAACAGAACTTCGAGGGTACGAGCTACCGGCAGTGTCATTTCGGCCCCAGCCAGGACGAGCATGGGGCGACTTCCTGGTTTCGCCAGCCCCAATGGTGGCAGGATTTGATGGTCGAGTACGGTTATTATGAAATCCTTTCCGGCCCGGCAAAAGGCACGCGCGGCAAGATTAAGGCCATTACGACCAAAAAAGTCATGCATCAGGGCAAGCTGGAAGATTTTATGTATATCGAGTTCGACAAGCAAGTGCCGCCGGGGTTGCCTAACGGGGGTCTTCTTGTCGAGGCATTCAGATTTAAAGACGGCCAGTTTCGCAATCTCGATGGCTTCTGGACATCCAAACAAAATGAGATAGTAATCGGTGACGTGCCTGCCGGTTCGTTCGGCCATGCGGCGCTGATTATGAAAGGCTCGCAAGGCAAGGCGCACTATCATCTCAGTACGCATTTCCATAAGTTCGGAGAATTGAACGGACGCTGGCATGTTCGTTTCCAGGCGAAGATAAAGAGCGGCGAGCCGTCGCTTTCAGTTATACCAAGCCCCGACCAATGGGGAGAAAAGAAAACCGTCGAGCTTGAGAGCCGTTGGAAGCACTTCGATGAAATCATTACCGTTGACAGGGTGCCCGAGCCGGGCGATGACGGCGAAGTTCAGAATCTTTTCTTCAAAATCGAAGTTACCGGCGGCGATGTGCTAATCGACGACATCGAGATATGGATGGAAGGCGATAAAAATCCGACGGTCTTTCGCGACGACCTGGTAGCGGCGCTGAAGCAGTTCAATCCGGGGGCAATTCGGTATCTGCAGACGGGCGGCAGTACGATAGACAATACGATTGCCCCGCCTATGCGGTCGTATTCTTACTCGAATCGGCAGGCAGCTATGTACGGGCCTTATGAAAGCCACCAGAGAGATCCGTACAGTCTGCACGAGATGTATAAGCTGTGCGAGTATCTTGACGCCGAGCCCTGGTATTGCCTGCCGGGGACGCTGCACAAAGATGAGATAACGGATTTCATCGAGTATCTCGGCGCCCCGGCCGACGTTGGTTACGGCATATTTCGAGCCGAGATGGGGCAGGAACGTCCCTGGAGCGAGGTGTTCGACCATATTCATATCGAGTTCGGCAACGAGGCGTGGAACAACGCTGCGTGGTATCAGTGCGGCGGATATGACGGGCCTGACTATTGGCGGGAATTGATTGATGTGGGTAAAAGTTCGTTGTATTACAAGCCGGGTATGCTCTTTCACACTGCGGGTCAGGCTTCGTGGTCGGGCCGTAATGCAGGCATACTTAAAAATGCTCCCAATGCCGACCGTTTCTCCGTGGCGCCGTACCTGGTTTCGGAACTGAACGACAAGGACCTTGAAATACTTGATACGGATGAAAAGCTTTTCCGCTGGGTCTTTGCAAAGCCGATCTGGCGGTCGCTCGACCCTCGCGGGGCGATGTTTCAGAATTACGATCTCGCCAAAGCCGCCGGCATCGAGCTTTCGATTTACGAAGTCAATCATCATACAACACACGGCGATGCGCCGGCGGAACCCCGGAACAAGATAGTGACTTCCATCGCGGGTGGAATAAACGTTGCGAACGACATGTTGCTTATGATGCGCCGGCACAAGCTGCGAACACAGTGTTTGTTTTCGCTGATTCAGCACAAGTATCGCGCCCACGGCATCGGCGACGTTTACCTGTGGGGGACGGCCCTGAACATGCGGAAAGGGCACGAGCGTTATCGTCCGACTTTTCTTGCCTGTATGCTGGCCAACAAGGTCATCGGCGGCGATTTGGTCGAGACGATTCACTCAAAGAACGAGCCGGTGTTCGATGCTACCGGCTACTTTGCGTACAAGGGCGATGTGGAGGCCATCAGGGATATTCCGGTCGTCTGGAGTTATGGTTTCGCCCAAGGCGGCAAGCGGGGACTTATCCTGATGAGCCTGGATGTTTCGGTTGCCAGGCCGGTCGAAATCGCTTTTGCCGGCAGGCCGGCGCAGAACAAAGCGTTGCTATGGCGCCTGAGCGCCGAGACGATAACCGCAAACAACGAGTTCGAGACAGGCCGGCCGCAGGTTGCTGTCACACAAGAGATGCTTAATGGTTTTGATCAGGGTCACGAAATAATGCTGCCCCCGCACTCGATGACGGTACTCGAATGGGAAGTTCAATAAAGCGGCAAAATTATGGCACGATAAGGCCGAATATTTTCCCCCGGTGACTATCGATTATCCAACTGCTGGCGCACTTTTTGAAAAACCTGCTCAACAGTAATGACTTTAATATCGTACTTTGGATCGGTGTTACTGATGGTCACGCCCCTGCCGTCCGGCTCGATTGCCATAACGCAGTGCTTTCTTCGGTAAGGTTCCAGTCTGATCGGATTCGTCCGGCCGAACATCAAAACGAGCGGTACGCCTAAAGCCGCGGCGATATGTCCCGGGCCTGTATCGTTGCTTACGACCAGCCTGGCACATTTGAGCAGGGCTACGAGTTCGCGGAGAGACGTTTGCCCGGCGATACTTGCTATCGGGACATTGGCCTTTTCCTTAATTTTTTCGACAATGCCCGCTTCCGATGCAGAGCCGGTGGCGACAATGGACAAGCCATACTGCGATGAAATCTTGTCGGCTAATTGGGCAAAACGCTCGGGTGGCCAGCATTTGTCCTGATGGGCCGAGCCTGATATGAGAACTGCGTAATTGTCTCGAATATCGTGGCTTGCCAATAACCTATCGACCGAATCCTTGGCGCCGGGATTCTGCGGAAAAACAAACTCGACGCCGAACTCAGAAGCTCCGGCGGCCTGAATAATCTTCAAGTAATAATCCACCATGTGAATGCTTTTGATGTCCTGGGGAACTTTATGCGTGTAGAAGATGGTGGCGAATTCCCTGGCGTTTGCCATTCCGAAGCGTAATTTACAGCCGGAAAGCCAGGCTAAAGAAGCCGTTCGGAAAAGGCCCTGAAAATCGAATATGACATCAAAATTGCTCCGGCGAAGTTTTCGGATAAGCGACATCAGGGCGCCGAATGCGCCGGGATGGAACCACGCCTTGCCGAGGAGTTTGCGGTCGAATGTGATAATCTCGTTCAGATAAGGATGATTTTCGATAAGCTGTGCAAATTCCGGACGGATGAGCCAGCTTATTTTAGCTTCGGGAAAACTCTTGCGCAGCGCCCTCAGCGCCGGTAGAGCCAGGACAATATCGCCCAGCGAACTGGGTTTTGTTATCAGGATATTCTTGAAACGCTCGGACATTACTTACTCGTTTATAGCATATCGTTTTTCATTTCGCGATTCACAAGAAGCGAATATTTGTCGGATTATTGTAAGCGATTGACTGATTTGAGGCAATCGACATAAGAAAAATTAAGAATTGAAATGCAAAAAGCCAGGTTACATATTAAAATGCAGGCATGATATTGGTGTCTTATGGCTGAAAAAGGTAAATATATTTACGACTGGCCCAGGCCGATGGTTACCGTCGATGCGGTGGTTTTTAGTCTGTCCGGCGGCAGGACTCAGGTGCTGCTGGTCAATCGCGGCAGGGAGCCGTACAAAGGCAAGTGGGCCGTGCCGGGCGGATTCTTGGAGATCGATGAGGAACTGGAGGATGCCGTGGCAAGAGAGTTGAAAGAGGAAACCGGACTCACAGGCGTGCGGCTCAAGCAGATGCGTACCTTCGGCACATGCGGCCGCGACCCGCGCGGCAGGCAGATTTCAATCGCATTTACCGGCATAGCGACCGAGGGACAGGACGAGATACGCGCCGGCGACGATGCCGCAAAAGCTGAGTGGTTCGACATAGAACAGCTCCCCCATGATCTGGCCTTCGACCATGATAAAATGATAAAGTGCGGCATTGAAAGTCTAAAATCTTAGCTTGTGGAAGATTAGAGTTTGTTTGAAAAATATGATGGAATCAAATAATCCTGTTGTGAATAATCAATTAGAAAAATCGTTCGTGTTTGTACTCAATCCGGTCGACGTAAACGGAGGACTTCCTATAGAAGTTGCACCGGTACATTTCTTTCAAAAGGCTAATACAGAGCATATCAAGAAGATCAAAGAGTTGATGAATCTTTGCAGAACTTCTCTCCAAGTAAATCTCTTGCCACCATTGTATGAAGCAGATTATATCAAAGTGCCAGGTACGAAGCCGGGTTCCGGAAGGAAATGGGAGCCGTTGTCTCCAGATAGGTGGCGGTACTGGGTAATTGTATTCGACGGCCCAAACGCAGAACTTAAATACATAGGATCTGCTGCATCTTTGCTCTGCAATGATTTGGAACTTGGATTTACTGTTTTGGGGGCAAACATTATTTCTCGTGGTGAAGCAATCCTTTGGCATGGACAGTCATTGTTCAGCTTTTTTGAGAATCAGAAGATGGGACAGCCTGCTGTTTCAATAACTGGAGATGAGTTGAGAGAGATACGGGAGAACTATGATCTAATAAAGAAAATAAGTCCAGAACATGAATATATTTCTGGATCTCTTAAAAAATTTAATGATCTAAAATCGCTACCACGAAATTCAGAGTTAATTATTATAGGCTTGTTTTCAATTATTGAGTCTTTAATTACTCACTGCCCAAGTCAAAAGAATATAGATGATTCTATAAATCATCAGATTCAAACGAAAATACCTCTATTAAGTAAACGTTTTCCTCGAAAGTTAGAATATGTTAAGTATTTTAGCAAAACAAAGGAAAATGACGTCTGGAAAAAACTTTACAAATACCGGAATTCTATTGTTCATGGTGAGCATCCGAGTTTAGATGGCCAATTGAAAAAAGAGCTTAAAAGCAGGAAAAATGTATATGAATTCCTTCAAGAGACCTTGAAGTTACTGTTGCTTCTGGCACTCAAAGAGCCGATTTTTCTTACTGACCTTAAGAAATGTTAAGTTAAACTATCAAGCATACTGAGTTCCAAATATGGAAAATCAAAGCAATATTTCGGTTGATTTTGCGGGATTGAGGTTGAGCAATCCGGTGTTTACGGTTTCGGGGACTTGCGGGTATGCCGACGAACTGAGTGACTTCATGGATGTCAATTGCCTCGGCGGATTTATTACCAAGAGTATCACGCTTAAGCCGAGAAAGGGCAACGCTACACCAAGGATTGTCGAGACCGATTCAGGGATGCTCAACGCGATCGGACTGGCGAACGTAGGCTTAGAGAAATTCATCGATGAAAAACTGCCCGTGCTCGAAAAGTTCTCGCCGGCGGTTTTCGTCAACGTAGCCGGTCGGACTATCGAGGAATATGTCACCGTGACCGAGCGGCTGTCATCGGTTGGTGCAATCGCCGGCTTCGAGTTGAATATCAGTTGTCCCAACGTCGCCAAGGGCGGCATCAGTTTCGGCAGAGATCCCGAGCAGGTAACGGATATTACCGCCGCGGTCAAAAAAGCCGCCGGCGATAAAATCCTGATGGTCAAGCTATCACCCAACGTGACGGATATCGGCGTTATTGCACGTGCGGCGGTTGATGCCGGCGCCGATGCGCTGAGCCTGGTCAATACCTTCACGGCGATGGTTATCGACATTGAAACCCGCAGGCCCGTCTTAGCCAATCGCACCGGCGGCCTCTCAGGCCCGGCCATCAAGCCAATTGCGGTCTATCTGGTCAACAAGGTTTACAACGACGTAGCCAAAGAGCGCGGTATTCCGATTCTGGGGATGGGAGGAATTCGGACCGCTTCGGATGCCGTCGAATTTATCCTCGCCGGCGCTTCGGCGGTCGGTATCGGCACGGCAAATTTTATCGAGCCAGACTGTGCTGCGACAATCATCGAAGGAATCGAAAAATACTGTGCCGCCCACAACATATCTAACATCAAAGAACTTATTGGTTCGCTTTCGGAGAGACAACAATGAACACAACAATAGAGAGAACAGCAATAAAGCTGATTTCTGCTGCAATACTTTTGATCCTGTTTGCAACACCGGCCCTAACGGTTGAAATGCTGAAGCTGGACCAGCGCCCTGCCGAGCCTAGCGAATGGGGCTGCCGCCCTGCCGCCGGCGTGGTCAGCCAGGTCAATCCGCCGAGCTTAAGCTGGCGACCTCAAGCCGGCCTAAGGTGGGAGATCCAGTGTGCTAGTGATGCTGATTTCAAAAAGATCGAATACCAGGCGGGTGACCTGGAATTCAACGTGCACTGCCCGCCCCGGACTTTTAAGCCGGGCACTTATACATGGCGCTACCGCGGCAAGGACAAGAACGGCCGGCACACGAACTGGAGCATGGCGCGAACTTTCACGATTTCCGATGAGGCCGCGACGATGCCGCTGCCGGCTCGCGATGACCTTATCGCCCACATCCCTAAAAGCCATCCGCGATTGTTCATGCGCCCGGAAAACCTTGGCCATCTGCGGGAACTGGCGAGTGGCAAAATGAAGCGGGAGTACAACCAGCTTGCCAAAGAATGTGAAAGGATTATGTCCAAACAGCCGGCGACCACCGAGCCGCCGAAGTATCCGAAAGATATCGTCTGGGGCAGCGATTCATGGCGCAAAATCTGGTGGGGCAACCGGACCTATACCATTCGGGCGTTAAATGGTGCCGCCACGCTCGCGTTCACCCGGTTGCTCGGCGGACCGGAAAAGTATGGCCTCGAAGCCAAGCGAATTTTGCTTGAATGCGCCAAGTGGGACCCGAAGGGCAGCACGGGCTATCGTTATAACGACGAGGCGGGTATGCCTTACAACTATTATTTCTCCCGGACATATACGTTCGTCAACGACCTGCTCAGCGAAGAAGAGAAAGAACTGTGCCGAAAGGTAATGAAAGTCCGCGGCGACGAGATGTATCGCCACCTTTGCCCGCGTCACCTCTGGCGCCCGTATGGTAGTCACGCCAACCGGGCATGGCATTTCTTGGGTGAGGTCGGCATCGCCTTCTTGGGCGAGGTCGATGGCGCCGAGGACTGGGTCTGGTTCGCAACCAACGTGTTTTTCAATGTGTATCCGGTCTGGAGCGACGACGACGGCGGCTGGCATGAGGGCGTGAGCTACTGGTCCAGCTACATCGGCCGGTTCACATGGTGGGCGGACGTGATGCGAGAGGCGATGGGAATTAACACTTATGACAAACCCTACTTTTCCAGGCTCGGCTATTATGCGATGTATCTGATGCCGCCTGGCAAAGTCAGCGGTGGCTTCGGCGACGGAGCGAACCGGTACAGGGCTTCAAACCTTGTGCTGCTGATGAGCCAACTGGCCGCTCAGGCTGGCAATAGGCATTGGCAGTGGTACGTCGAGCAAATGGGCGGACCAAGGGCGGCGGGCGGCTACATCGGATTCATCCGCGGTGCTCTGCCAAAGGTCGAAGCCAAGGCACCCGATGAACTGCCCGCCTCCAGGCTGTTCAGAGGCATCGGACAGGCTTATCTGAACACGATGTTAACCAGTGCCGATAAGGACGTGCAGATCATCTTTAAGTCCAGTCCCATGGGGACGCAATCGCACGGCAGCGAGGCCAACAATTCGTTCGTACTGTGGGCGTACGGCCAGAGGCTGCTTATCCGAACGGGCCGTTACTATAATTACGGCGGCCCACATCATCGCGACTGGATGTGGAGCACGCGCTCAGTCAATAATATTACCGTAAACGGCAAAGGCCAGAGCAAGCGAACCGCCAAAGCTCAGGGCGAAATCATCGCCTTCAAAACCACGCCGGCAATGGACATCGTCGTAGGCGATGCGGCAGGTGCCTACGAGCCGCCGCTCGAACGATTCACGCGAGCCATCATTTTCGTCAAGCCCGAATTAGTCATCGTTTATGACCGCCTCGAATCCAGGGAACCTTCAACCTACGAATACTGGCTCCACGCCACCAACAAAATCAGTGTCAAAGGCCAGCACCAAATCCAAGTCCGAAACGATGATGTAGTATGCGACATTGATTTCCTGACACCGTCCGGCCTGACCTTCGAGCAGACCGACCAATACGATCCGAATCCTATCCCTCGTATAAAGTTGCGAGAATGGCACCTGACCGCAACGACGCCGGAAAAGTCGAAACGCATGGAGTTCGTGACACTCTACCGCCCCCATCGAATCAACGACCGTGTGCCGGACGAAGCGACGCTGGAACGGATTGAAGGCGGCTATGTACTGAAGGCCAAACTGTCAGACGGGCAGTTTATGGCACTGTTGCCGATCTCCGACAATGTCACACTAAAGGCCAACGGCATAGAAAGCAAAGGTACGATTAAATGCCGGTTGGAGAAAGCCGATGGACAAGCTGAAGTCCTCGGATTGGAGGAATAACCAGACGAGTGGAAACCGCTACATTGCCAGAATGTGCGTTTGGGCATCTTATGCGTATCCTTATCATGGCTTGATCCCTCGACGAGGCAATCGAATTGAACCACCAATTAAGCCTTATATTTAAGCCTTATTAAGTCCTTGGTTAAGTATAATTGCTAAGTGGTATTGACAGGTACCATGCAATGCCACTTAGCAAATATTATGAAGCTGACGTTATTTATTGTGGCTACTGCAAAACAATCACATTTAGGCATCTCGTGTGTATCCTGTCGTGGCCTTAGCCCTCAACGAGGCACAGCGAATTTCTCATCGAAACGAGCCTCATGAATTTGTCGGGGCAATAATGAATGCTAAGTGGCAATGGCTGGTACCTTACAATACCACTTAGCTACTATTATAAACATCAGACTTCTTTTTCGAATTGTACAGATCGCTTCCATAAATGGGGGCGGGCAGCCATTGCTGATTCCCGCAGTCCGGCAAGGCGATTTACATTGATCCCCGCCGATACAGAGTTGTAGTGGTCAAAGACCTGCTGCATGTCTCATGCCAAACGTTACGCGTGAGCTGCAACGTGAACACGCCAGCGGGCACGCCGTAGGCTCGACGCGATTGTTCGCCCCTTAGCCTTGTGATTCGTTTGTGTTCACCCAGACGATACGCCACGTCCCTCCTATAATACCACGGGCGGTGGCGTCTCCATCTTTGCCTTCATATATCATCCGGAACTTTGTGTATCGGCATTCGTCGGTGGACTCGTTCAGGCTAATGAATACCTCAGTGATTGCCGACGCTTCGTCTGCTATACGTTGAATAGAATACGAGACGACATTGATGTGGCTGAACTGTAGCCTCACTTCTCCTGCATATCGTTTCTGATCGGCAGTGACACTGGACCAGAATAGTTCAGCCATGCTTCCGTAGTTCCGCTTCTTCCAGAATTCTAGGAACTGAAACACAGTATGTTCTGGAGTGTCTGCGTCAGCGCTAAGATTTTGATTCAGTTCCTGTATGTACTCTTCTGACATCTCTCTTGCAGACCAAGCCGCTACAGCCAGCTTGAGCTTCTCCGTCTTGGCCATCGTGTCAACAATCTCACGAAATGTGGGAGTACGCGTTTCTTCGTCGAAGGCCTTGCGACGAACGGACTCAGATTTCTTTGCAGCTATCCAATCCCGGACAACGAACAGGAAGCACCACGACTTTGCGGCAACAACTTTATTGTCATAGCCGAGGTCCATCCCATGGAGAATGCCGTTTCTGTATGGAAATGCTATCTCCTCGGTGCGAGTTTTTCGCCGACCGCGCTGAAATATCTCCTTAATGTCGTTAATAGCCCCGTCAGCGGTCGTAAGTGAATCCCATGCATATAGGCTGATGCCCTCAGCGTGTAAGCCTTTGCCCACTGCGTCGTTTACCGCCCCGTCCATAATCATCAGAAGAAGTGGAACAACGGCGTGATATCTCTTTGCCTTGTAGTCTTCTAGTGCAAGTTCGATGAACCTGCTTCTTATACACAATTCTTCTACGCCGATAAAGAAAAAGATCTTATCAGCTAAGTTGTCTGGACTGTAGTAATCCAGAAGCATTTTTGTCGACGCGTCACTTCCGCGTGCTTCATATTCATCGACAATCTGCTTCAGCTTAGAAAACTCAAAAGTGTCGTGGGCAAGCCAGCCTTCCTTCGAGAAATAGCGATTAAATTTCGCGGGGTACTGCGTGTACTCCTTCATCTTTACACAGATGTCGTCGTACTGCTTCTGTAGTTCCGCAATTCTCTTGCTCCCCAAGCCGAGAAAATTAAGAGCTTTGTTTGCGCCAAGGATCAGCTTGAAAGCGCGCATTTGCTCCCGCATGTGCTTTATGCTAGGAGTCTCTTCGATACTCATCCGATGTCACCTCTTGAAGGGCGAATAACGATTGTACAGTCTGTACAAAATGGCAAGCACAGACTGCTTCCTTCTGTATAACAAGTTCCCGTCTCTTCTTTTCAGTTCGTCCCACTATCTCGGTCACTCGCCACGTTCGGTTCTCCTTCACTTACAACAAAGATCATAGCATAACACGATGGTCAAAACAACAGGAAAAATCGGCCAATTATTCAGCTTCCTCTTTTTGCTATCAATTCTCGCACTTTTGAGATGAGATCGTTAAGAATCCAGCTTGAGCTTATTAATCTTTTCCTGAAGCCATAGGTTGATCAATGTATGGCGCAATTTTCTCAAGTGTGATTTCGTACACCTCCGTTGTTGCCGTCAGATACACGGGTTTTGTTCGTGGGCCGTTGGGCTGGAATACGTAGGGGCCGGCCGAGCTTACGGCGATGTTCGGGACCTTGGCCAGGCGACGGCCGGTGTTGTCGAGTATCAGCACGCCCCGCTCTCTCGGCTCTTTCAACTCTCGGGAGTATCGAGACAATATCTCGGGCACGCCGTCGCCTGTAATATCCGCAAAGCCGCACGCGCCCCCTCTTTCGTCTTCGGGCGTGTACACATAATGCCAAAGCTCCTTTCCATTCATATCGAGCATGAGCAGCGAGCCGGCCCGGGTGTCTTTAGGCGATTCCCGCTCGGTACTGACGGCAATGGCGCCGCCGCCGTCGGGATGGCCCTTAGGATGATACAGCGCTTCATAACAGTTATTGCCGCCGCGTCCGCCTGGCGTGACATCGGTCGTCCAGAGTACCTCGAGGGAGTACGTATCCGGTTTCCACTTTGCGTAAGTGACCTGTCCGGGATTACGGCCAGTCGATATTATCATCTCATCATAGCCGTCTCCATCGTTGTCACAGACGTCGATGCGCTGAATGGTCTTAGTCAACACTTTTGAATGGGCGATCAGCTTGCCGTTGCGGTCCAGCAAGTACAAACCGCTGCCGTTGCCGCCAAAGCAGACCTCCCTGCCCTCGTGTTTGGTGAAGTTCCCGACTTCGATACCGCGGTAATATGACCCTTTTTCTACATCAAGGAACGACCAGAGTTCCTCGAGTTTCCGTGTCTTTTCGTTCCAGCGAAAAGCGTAGGCGCCTGCATGCGGATCGTCAGCACGATTTCGCTCCTGCCGTCTCCATCCAAATCACCGGCCGTCAGGCACATGACCTTATCTCCACCGGCCACAGGCTCACGCCACGTAGCAATAAGCTCCAGCTTCGCATTGTAAAACGCCGCCGTGCAATCCTCGTAAGTGGTCGCATAGCTTACGGCAAAGCATGGCCCGTCAGGGGGTAGGCCGGCAAGTAAATGACTGTTGCCGCTCACTCCGGCAATAGGGAAGGGACTTTCCAGCGTCTTGACGTGGCGAATCTTGATAACCGGCAGCTCACCTTTATCGGAGCCGCCCCGCCCCGCCGCCGGTGGCATCATATCAGCCCCAGCCAACAACGTGTTGTCCGGCAGGGCCAAACTGCTCGTTGTCGTTATCAGCAGCCCAACAACTAACACGGTCAATAATGTGTGCCGGCTCATTATTTTCTCCTATTCACGATCGAGAAAAGCTCCTTTGCATACAATGAAGATCATAGAATAACACGACGGGCAAAGCAATAGGAAAAAATCGTATCTCGCAGATCTGGTATGTGGCTTAGTTCTTGTCCGAATTATCGCAAATAATTACTTGTCATTCTGAACGAAGCGTAGCGCAGTGAAGAATCTCTAACGCTCATTCACATCCCAGATTCTTCGCTCCACTCAGGATGACAAATAGCCAGCCGCCTTCAGATTTATTATAATGTGTATTACTTGATATTTGGGGCGAGTTGGGGTATTTTTGTGGTGTCTTTTATGTGTACCGGGGCCGTTGGCCGTTTGACTTCTATGGAAACGGCGGGTATAAATTAGACATTTGAAAATCCAGACTAATGCCAAAAAGGAGCAAAGAAAAATGGCCAAAGATACCGAACAGTTGCACAGCGAACGAATGAAGCGTTATATCACTGCGATGCGGAACGAAAAGCCGGACATGGTGCCGATTCGGCCGTTTGTCGCCGAGTTTACAGCGAAATACGCCGGCTATACGTGCCAGGATGTGGCGCATGATTACAATATGGCCTTTGAGGCGGCGGTTAAGTGCGCCAAGGACTTCGACTGGGACGCGGTCGTCGCGAACATGGTCTATGTATGGACGGGTCTTGCCCAGGCGGCGGGGCTTCGCTACTACGGTATCCCGGGTATCGGCATCCCACACACGGTCGGCTTCAACTACATCGAGCCGCCCGAGGAAAAAGCCTTCATGAAGGCGGATGAATACGATGCCCTGATCGACGATCCGACCGGCTTTCTCTACAACACATGGCTGCCTCGCGT
>CBDVBU010000038.1:0-15874 GCA_965372295.1 uncultured Phycisphaerae bacterium | reverse complement strand
ATTTAACAGATTCAACCGACTCGTTAAAGCCACCCAAATAAAAGGTCCCGGCAACGTTATCCTCGCGACGGAATTTAACAATAACTGGAAAGCTGTTGCTGTGGGCGGTGGCACCCAGGAAAGTATGCTTCTTGTTAAAAGCCACAGGCCTATTACTCCCTTTCTGTCATTGTCAACAGGTTCTGCTGTTTATAACAGCGATCCATACCTCGGCTTTAGACTGGGAGACACAGGCCCAACATTTGGCATAGTGCCTGAGGCTCAAGTGGGTGCTAATGCAATTAACAAAGTTCCTCTTAATGCCGTCGGAAGACACCATCCGGGTTCATATAGAGGTAATATAAATGTCAAGGCCAGTAACATGGGCGGGACCGCTAATTTCATTTTCTGTGACGGACATGTAGAAAGAAAACATATCCTTGAGACCTGTGAACAGTTCCAATGGGGCAATAACTTTTACGCTATTACAGGCAAAGATGATGTTGTCAAAGGCAACGGTGGATAGATGGAACGTTAAATATATATATACCATATCGAGAAACAAGGCAGATGCAAATGACGCTGAAAGGAGGTGATAATCAGAAAATTTGCCACGGGGTGATGAAAAAGAACAAAGAAGTTGTTAAGTAACCAAATGGCGTCGTGCTAATCTTTCCTTAAAGGAGAAATATGATGAATATTAGAAATTTATTTATTGTGACTATCGTTTTAGCTGTGTCGTCTTTGGCCTCAGCTGATAAAGGTGGAATTACCGTTGCCGGTGCCACTCAGTTTGACTGGTTCTTCAGTTTTGAAAGCAATTTCCCGTCGGCAACACACGATTACATCGATGTTGACGGCGACGGCAGGAGTATCCTACTCAATGGTGTGCTACAGCAGCTCGCCACAACCTACACCGGCAGCGAAACAAAGCAGCAGCTTTTGGCATCGGGCCCATGGATTTTAAATTACCGTGGTACCGGCTCGGGTACTGGCCTGAAGGAACTCATTGCCTATTTCGATAGCTCACCTGACTGTAGCGAGCTGCCTGAGGTTGACGGTACCGTTAACAGATGGGAGTACAGGGATAGCTGTGCTTATCCATTCCTGCCACTCGACAGAATCGATATCGCAACTATGGACGTCCCAACGAGCCAGTTTGTCAGTATCGGTTCGGAAGAAGATGCCTTCCCGTTCAGAAGACCCTTTGAGCAGGGCTATGGTAGGAACCCTATTACGCCCTGGGATGCAAACAGCACCAATCAGTTGGCCGACCTCAGAGGCCTCAACATAAACTCAGCGAATCCTGATCCCAACACAATCTTCGATTTCCCAGTCGGATGGCTTCCGTTCTGTTTCTTAGCCAGCAGACCTACCGGTCTTGAAAACGTAACTGTCCAGGAACTCCAGTGTCTTTATTTAACCGGTCGTATGCCGTGCGGTGTCAACTACAATGTTGCCACACGTCACAGCGGTTCGGGTACGCGTAACGCCTGCATGGCCTCAATCGGCGTCGACCCTTCCTGGGGTCGTGGTGACAACCTCGGCGCAACGGGCAAAGGCACCGAGATGGAGATACTTGGTCCTGACCACCAGTATAACAACATTGAGAGTTCAAGCACATTAAGAGATTGTCATAGAAATAACCGCTTTATGGTTTCTTACCAGTCCCTCTATGGCAGCAAGGGCACCCCGAAGATTAACTCCGGCTGGTATGAATGTCTGAACGTCAGCTTTGATTGCGGCAGAACATTCGTTCGTCCTGAAGATTTAGTTGACCCTGATGAGATTCCTGATGATATTGAAAACCTGATTGACAAGTTTGGCAACCAACCAAACTGGCAGTTAAACATCTTCTGGCCAAATGCTTCCAATGGCTGGAGAATCGGTGGTTCTGAGACCTTTGCCACCGTGGGTGACCCGTATGCAACCGACCTGCCTGTTCATCTCAACGCATACCAGAGAGCCACACACAGCTTCGGCATGAGAAACCCGGATGCAGCGGCGTTTATTATCAACATTATTGAGAGCATTAAAATCGTTGAGCAACTCGGCCCTAATCCTTCAACTGCTGGTTCACCTGGTCAGGCTCTTGCATTCAAGTCTATTATGGTAGCTGGTATTTACGGCCTGCCTAATCCTGAGTGCCAAAGCCAGTTCGTAGTTAGCCCTGAACTTTATAACCCGGCCCTGACCGGACTTCCTATCAGCCGCGTCGGTCTTGACTCTTATGGCAGCCACGGCTATGGCCTGCTGCCCGACAGGGATACTGATGGTGGCGATGTTCCTTACACCGCTCTTAACGGAAATGTGATAGACTGGAACCCCTCCGACTCCAGGTACGCTCTTCAGGGTGACATCAACCAGAACAGTATCTGGGATGCAGAAGACCTGTGCCTAGCGGTTGAAATCATCGAGAAAGGTATTGCATCTGCTGTGGACCCTCTTATCAGCTATGATATTTTTTGTGATTTCGACGGTAGTGGCTGGTTCGACGCCGACGACGTTCGCTTTATGGCTGATGGTGTTGTTCTTTCGTCCCGCAAGGACAAGGGCATCAGTGCTTGTGGCGGCTCTTGCTGTGCTGAAGTTGTATGCCGTCAGAAAAACTTCGCTACGGTGGACGATTGTTCCGCAACCAGCAACTTCTTCGGCACCATGCTAGCCAACGGCAACTATGAATCTGGCGACAGCCTTGCGGACATTGCCATGCTTAAAGATGGCAAGGTTTATGCACAAGCAGGTGCCGCTCCAGTTGCCGACGGTTTCATTGACCAGACCGATATTTCTTACATACAGAAGGTTCTTGACGGCCGTCTCCTCTCTGACACTTACAAGTATCAGGTTCCTAAGAACGGTCTCTGCTGGATGGATCCTGTGGACAGGGTCTATGCTGATTACAGCTGTGATATGAACGACGACCTTTGCATTAATGACGAGGACCTGCGTATTGTGGTCGAGGACATCCTCGAGACAGAACTTGGTGACTTCGACCTTAATGGTACCAAGGACAATGCTGACCGTCAGATCATCCTCGACAACATGGATCAGCAAGGCACCTATGTTGATGGTGACCTCACCGGTGATGGCGTTGTTGATGATGAAGACCTTGCAGAATTTGACGGTGTTTAATGCTCCTCCAGTTGCTCTTCAATAGAGCTGGGCGAGTAAACACGGAGAAGCTATTGATTATGTCGGATGCGATTCTTTGTTTGATTTAGATTTAAAAGGGGGGAGGTTCTTCATAGCCGGGAAAATTTAGGGAAAGTGTGGCGGCATATTAGATGTGCGCCTCTGCTGAAATGGCCATGTGAAGAGCTTATGACTCTTTTCATGGCCGCCCGGTTTAGTCACTTGAAAAGCTGGTTTTGCTCTGCCACCTTTTGGAGTTTAGAACAATTTTTTTCGATTTTCACCTAATCTTCACATTTCCTTCATATTCTCTTCACATTCTGTGTGTATATTCCTCTGAAAATGATACAGAGGGATAATATGAAGAAAAAACTCGAGATTGTTTATAAAATATTGGCGGTAGTGGCTCTGCTGTATCTGTTTCTGGTTAGTATCAGCCTCATGGGTGCGGCGTTCAAAGGTTTCGGCAAGGGCTTCGCGGAAAATCTCATCAGAACAACATCGAATCCTTTTGTCGGTCTATTCATCGGAATACTTGCAACAAGTCTTGTGCAAAGCTCCTCGACAACCACATCGGTCGTTGTGGGAATCGTGGGAGCAGGCGGCCTGACCGTAGGCAACGCGATCCCGATCATTATGGGAGCCAACATTGGAACAACCGTCACAAATACTCTTGTATCTCTGGGGCATGTCAACAGACGGGACGAATTCGAGCGCGCAATCAGTGCCGCGACCGTGCACGACTTCTTTAATCTGATTTGCGTGGCGATTCTCTTTCCCATCGAACTGGCGACCGGTTACCTCGAAAAAACCGCAACATTTATGAGCGGCATATTCAGCGGTGTCGGCGGTATCAAGTTCGTCAGCCCCATTAAGCTGGTTATAAAACCCGCTGTTGGCCTTATCCAGAAAGCCGCACTCTTGCTGAGCGGCTCCGAACTCCCGGCTTACATTCTCATGGCTGTCTTATCGTTAGTCATCTTGTTCTTCGCCCTTTACTTCATTGTCAAAGTCATGAAGTCCCTTGTGGTCAACAGGGCCGAGATCATCCTGGATAACGTCATAAACAAGAGCCCGATTTTGGGGTTGTTTGCCGGGCTGGCATTCACGATTGTTGTCCAGAGCAGTTCGATTACCACATCCTTGTTGATTCCCCTGGTTGCCGCCGGGATTCTTACGATTGAGGCCGCATTTCCAATTACAATCGGCGCCAATATCGGAACGACAACCACTGCCATCCTGGCGTCATTCGCAACGGGGAATGTTTCAGCCATTACTATCGCATTCGCCCATTTCATGTTTAATCTGACTGGAACAGTGTGCATTTATCCTATAAGATTCTTCAGAGCGGTCCCGATCAACCTTGCGAAGGCCTTCGGAGAATTGGCTGCGAAAAAGAAACGATATGCTATAATTTATGTATTGTGTGTGTTCTTCTTAATGCCGACACTGTTAATTATCATTTCAAAGTTGTTTTAGATAAGGGAAATACAAATGTTCAAAAATCTACTGAGTTTCTGGAAAGGCAAAGATTTCCTTGTCCAGGTCATTGAAGACTTCAAAATTATGCTGGACGATTCCGAGTCTATGTTCGAAGCCGTTTGCGCCCAGCTTCTGGAAGGTGCGAAAGAGCCGGGATTGAAAGACAAAATCTATGAGATAGACAAACAAGTGAACAACCTGCAAAAAGAGATACGCGGGCGGATTGTGGAGCATCTTTCGCTTCAGCCAACAGTGGATGTCAATACCTGTCTGATCCTGATGAGTGTCGTAAAAGACGCTGAGCGATTAGGTGACTATTCGAAGAATCTCTATGAAGTTACCGAATTACTGGCTGAGCCAATTGACTGTGCCCTATTCAGCGAGTATTTTGACGAACTTGACAAGAAAATTCTGGCGCTGTTTCAACAGACTAAAAAGGCATTCATTGATGCAGACGAAGACCAGGCCAGATCATCCTGGCAACATGAAAAGAAAATAGCAAAAGATTGCGACCAGATTATAGAACGGCTGGCACAAAGTAATCTCCCGGTAAATCAGGCCGTCTGTTTCACTTTGGTCGCGAGACATTTCAAGCGCATCATGGCTCATTTAGTTAACATTGCAACATCCGTCGTTTTGCCATTAAGTGATTTGGATTATTTTGATGAAAGGAAGAATGAAGACTGAGTTAGTAATGAAAGGAAACGAATAATTGGAGAGAAGTAAAAATGGACGAAAAAACGGAAAAAATTACGAGGAAAATCTTTATTTCAACCGTTTCTTTGATGATGGCTCTGGTGTTGATATCCGGATGTTCAAAGCAAGAGGACCTCGCCGGATCAGAGCAAAGATTCATAACCATTAAGGGTTCCGACACCATGGTGCATCTTGCCAGTAGCTGGGCGGAGACTTTTATGAAGCAGAATCCAGATATGGAGGTGTCGGTCACCGGCGGAGGTTCCGGAACGGGAATCGTCGCACTTTTGAACGGGACCACCGATATTTGCGCTGCCTCACGAAAGATAAAGAATAACGAATTACAGCTCGCCCTACAGAAGAATATCCATCCGCATGAGATCGCGGTGGCCAAAGATGGAATTGCGGTAGTGGTTCATCCAGATAATCCCGTCAAGGAGTTGACGCTGCAGCAGTTGAGTAAAATCTTCACCGACCAGTCTCTTCGATGGAGCGACGTGGGCGGCTCTGACGAGGAAATTCTGGTGCTCTCCAGAGAGTCCAGCTCCGGTACATACGTCTTTTTCCAGGAAATGGTCCTGAAAAAGCAGGATTATATGCAGGATGCGAAACTTATGCCCGCTACATCGGCGATAATTCAATCGGTATCGACAGATAAATTGGCAATAGGATACGTCGGATTAGGGTACGCTCTCGCCGCCAGAGACAAGGTGAAAATCGTAGCAGTTAAAGCCGATGACAATTCGACTGCCGTGATGCCATCGGACCAGACCGTAAAGACAGGGCAATATCCGATTGCCCGACCCCTCTTTCTGTACCTCAACGGCGAACCGCAAGGAGCCGTTAAGAAATTTATGGACTTCTGCCTGAGCGCAGCCGGACAAGCAGTGGTTACAGATACGGGATATGTTACAGTTAGATAATGAAAGCCGCCTGGAAAGAAAAAACGATCAAGCTGATGCTTTTTGCTACAGCCTCCACGAGCATAGCATAGCGGAGGACGTGATTTATATGATCGAAGGCCGTATTGTCCGACACAAGGCCGAAGACTACAAATCGTGACCTTGTCTTTTCAAAAGACCTAAGTTTTCATCGAATCCAACTCGATAAAAGCTATCGGCAGGAAAATGAAGACCGGCAGCCACGCCCAAAACTCGGGCATTACCTTGTCAAAAATAACCTCCGTGGCGAGTATTTTGCAGACAAAAGTCAGAATAAAACACGTCCCGGTCAGCGCAAAACTGATCATCACGGCCGACTTGACCGACTTCGGATCGCGACAAACAAGTATCGGCAGGCTTATCATGAGCATCACAAGATTTATAAGCGGATCGGTGATATGAAAATGCTTCTGGCTGGAAAGCTCCATGTCTACTTGTATTTTTTGTGCTTCGAGAGCTATTAATTGTCGCAAAGACAACAGAGTCTTATGCTCGGATTCGCACCTGACAGGGATGTCTTTTGCAGTGATGTCACTGGCATAAAAAGCTATCGGCTGAAGACCTTTTCCGGAACCAAATTCATTCAGCAGACCGTGAGAGGCCCATTCGCCGGTTTCAGGAGATATAGTATACAAGTCCCATTGGCCTGTCTGGGCATTATAAACTGCTTTATCAGCATCTATTCGCCCGGTTACTTTCCAAATGCGGGGCCTGGACGTCGGGCGGCGCAGGAGGATGGTGGGATCAAATAGAGTTGATGTTTCTACGTCGAATTTTAAAGAGTTAATGAGTGACCCATTACCGTCACTAATGAATCTCACTTGATACGATTCCTGGCCGGGAACATCACCTTGACTACGCACGAGCTTGTCCGCAAACGAAGGGATTATTAATTCTTGGTCAATCACCAGCACACCGGTCAACAGCAGCGCGAGAAACACTATCGGGCTAATTATACGCTTCAAACTGACGCCCGAAGCCATCACGGCCACTAACTCATTGTGACGGACCATTTTGCCGAACGAAAAGGCCGCCGCTACCACGGTTATCATTCCGGCAAAATCCCGAAAGTAAAGTGTGCTGTTAAGAAGGTAAAACGTAAATATATTTTTGATAACAACCGCAGTTTCAAGATCAGCATGCTCTGTAAATTCGTCAAGATTCACGAATAAATCAATAATGACCCTCAGTCCCGTGAGCACACAAAAAGCTATGAAATAACCTATCAGAAAATTCTTCGCTACGTATCTGTCCAATATTCCCATATTTTCATGCCACCTATTGCGGGCAGTCGAGGTTGTTATCCGATCACGGATTTCACCGGGGCTTCGTCATTACCTTAATTCTTCAATAACCGGCGGTATATCACAACAACTAAAAATAACAAAAATGCCAATCCCGCCCACATCAAAGCTACACCTGAAATGTTTTCCGAACCATGGCTTTTGATAAGGTTTTTGCCGCTCATTATGCAGACTATCAATACAGCAGCGGGGATACAGCTTGCGCCGAAGGCACTGAGCAGATGTCCACCTTTCTTTATTATACCCAGGCCGATGCCAATTAATATCATCGGTATGCAGCCCGTTCCGAACACCAGCCGAGTATGTATCTCAGCTTTTATTCGCACTAAAGCTCTGCGTATCTCTCTCTGTAGCTTACTCTCCAGAGACCTCAGGCTCTCACTCGGTTGCAGTCCTGAGAGTTGTGATAAAGCGGAAGTCAATTTTTTAACTCTCAATGAACCACTTTCGGTCTTAAACTCATTTGCAGCGACCTCTGCGGCCTGGGGTGGTATTAAACCGCGAATAATAATCCGCATCGTTATTTCTTCTGACCCTTTCTCCCTTGGATTGTAGATATCCATCGTCAAAGTCGGCGCCAGTTTATCGCCCTCGATATGCAGCAAGGCTTTCTCGCATATCAAAGTGCGTAAGATTTTTTTGCTTTCGGTATCATATTCAATGACCACTACTTCGTCTTCGCCTGAGAGTTCCAGTTCTTCGTCTTGTGCACTGCATTGACCAGCGATAAATTTGACTGAGTTCGGCATTCCAAGCAACTCATAGAATCTGCCGGCGTCATCTTTCCTTTCCGGAGATATTTCTTTGCGTTTGGTTATTCCGGCGTTAATATCTTGTGCCAGTAACTCGATGATGATTTGAGCGTAAGTTTCGCGTGCCAATTTCGCAATGGGATAAAAGTTCATCAAGTCGGCCTCGATTCTTCTCATTTCATCGATCTTTTTGAATTTTATCTCATCGCTTATCATTGAGCCGAGTTCCGCCGTCAACGATCCCCATTCCGCCCCTGCCTCCGAATCAGCGCCAATTTGGCTGGACTTGTATGCCAATATTTGAACTTCGTTGAATCTTTCATGTGGATTAAATTTTATTTTGGCAATTTCAGCGGTAAAAATGTTTTTAATTTCATTATCTTTCATTTCGGTTACAACCACGCCCGAAAGCGTATCGTTTTGCAGGTCGGCCCGGTCGGCATAAATCAGGTACCGATTATCCGGCGGCAGCTCATAATATCTTCTTCGCTGAATATTACGGAAAAGTATTTTCTTGGCGTCGGTCTTAAGAGATTTTTCCGCGCGTTGTACAAAAACCGGCATTACATAGAAGCTCAAAAGCAGGTTTGCGATTGTCACCATAATCGCCAGAGCCAGTCCGGGATAAACCAGCCTTATCAGACTTATTCCGCTCGCCCTGCAGGCGTCAAGCTCACTATCGCTTGCAAAACGCCCGTAAACCAGAGAGCACGCGAACAGAGCGGCCATCGGCAGCACAAACGTCAGCGTTATCGGCAGAAAATAGCCCATCAGATGAAGCACCTGCCGAGGCCCGACGCCATATTCCTGGACCGGCTGCAGAATACTGCCCAGACTCAGCATTAGCGTCAGCGCGACCACCGCCAATAAAAAAACACGGAAAAGCTCCTGAAATATATATTTATGCAATGTAAAAAGCATTTTATTATTTAGCCCTTAGTTACCATTCCGGTTTGTTTTGGTCGCTATGGTATATCCAGCGGGTCGATATCCTTGATGCTGTCGGGGTAAATCTGGTAGGGATATTTTTTCAGCAGCTCTTTGCCGTATTGGGCGATCAAGGTCTTATTCTGTTCGCTCATCATTCTGCTTTTGATCTGCCCGTCCATACTACTTGAGTATAGCTTCTCTTTGCCGGGGGCTTTTTCCAGTATCTTGACGATGCGCCAACTAATCCCCTGCCGGTAAAAACCCTTCACAGGCCCGATGATTTGATTCGGATCGCCCGCCCATAAATCCTTCCAGAACAATCCTTCGCTGCTGGGATGCGTAGTAAAGGCTTTGCCCTGTTTTTCGAGAGAGTATTGTTGCCTGACCGCTTCGAAATCCTTGCCGCTGTCAAGTGCAGCTCTTGCCTGTTTGGCGGTCTTAAGGTCCTGACACCAGATCAGGTCGATCTTCAGGCTTTTGCTTGTTCCGAACGATTCTTTGTTTCTACCGAAGTAGGCGATGATTTGCTCGGTTGTCGGATCTTTTAGCTCTTTGCGCTTCGCGGCCCTGGCTTCACCGAGCAGCCTCCTGTCCTCATAATCTCTGACTTGTTTTAACAAATCTTTATCCCTGTCGAGTCTAAGCGCTTTGGCCTCGGAGACCAGCAGCGGCATTCGCAGTGCCCGCTCCAATAACTGATCGATACCCTTCGGAGTATTCAGGTCTCGTGGACGACGCGGCGGGACAATATCACAGAGCGCTTCGAACCAGTCTTTCAGTGTTATTTTCCCGGAATTATACTGTGCCAGCACAATATTTATCTCTGCCGGCGTCAATTCGTCTTTAACCTGAGACGTACGGATAAATCCGACGTTGCGGGATTGTTTCGGATTACGTAACAGTCTTTCGTGAATCTGGATAACTCTCGGGAAATTCTGGCTTAACTTCTTGACACGAGACTTGCCGTATATCTGCTTGTAATACTGATCCCACATCATGCCGGTTTTTGCTCTTTCGACTAGCGTTTTCGCACGCGCCTTGTCCAGCTTGGGATCGGCCTGCATCTTCCGTGTTATTTCATCTTCGGTCACATTTATTTTGCCTTCTATATGCCTTTGTAACAAAAGATTGACAAGCTTTCTCTCGCTGAACCTTCTGACCGAAGTATTGATCGCCTCATTTTTGAGATAACCTTGTGCGCGGGCTTCGATTATCATGGCTTTTTCTGCGACCATTTTCATAAGCATCGTTTTGGCATCGACGGGCACGGCATTCTCGTCATAGTCATCATAGTCATAAGGGTGAAGCTCGGTCATCAGTCTCTTCTCAAGCTCTCCTTTTATAATCGTGTAATAGGCTATCCTTGCTACGACTATTGATTCCTTCGCAACAGGATTAATGACAGGTTGTGAATTTGACTGCTGGGCCGCCGAGGCATAAGCCTCTGTGGGGCACAAATAACAAATCGTCGCCAACAGCCATAAAAAAGGCGCCGCCGGTTTCTTAAAAAGCAATTTTCTCATCTGTATTTTCCTTAGTTTCAGATATGTGCGATTTCCGACTAATACTAATTACTCAACTTGACTGACTTTTACATAAGTGTTGTTTTACTAAGAATATATGAAACTTGTCATTCTGAGCGCAGCGAAGAATCTCTAACGGCAACCTGGCGTAAATCCCGTTCGTATCCCAGATGCTTCACTATGTTCAGCATGACAATTCAAAACCCAGTCAAGTTGTATAATGATATTTTTCGGCGACTTTAGCCCTAAAATAACAGTTTTTACTGGTTACATTATAACTTTTCCGCCAGAATAAGCGAGACCAAATTGCGGCAGCCGGTCATTTACCACAAAGAATTGCAGGATGGACTTAGCCGGCCACCGATATAGCAACAGGCCCATTTTTGTGTTTGCGTCGAAAATCGACAACCTTTACAATAACTTTAAGTAAGAAATGAGAAATAGTATTGTCGACCGGGTTCTGAGCAGTCGAGCCTGATTACGGAGTGATATATGTACACAAACACGACAAATAAATCCACAAGTCATAAGTATTTTTGTGCTCTTGTGCTGCTGTGCTGCTGTGCACTGTGTTTTGCCGACAGGATTGTCCTGAAAGAAGGTCAGATTATAACCGGCAAGATAATTCTGGAAAAGCAAACGCAGTTGTACATCGATATCGGCATAACGGTCCTGACGGTTCCAAAGGACAAGATACTCGAATACAAGTACAGCAACACTATCGAAGCCGAGAACGCTGACGCCAATGACGCGGGCGCCGAAGCTGTTTCACAGCCTGTCGAAAATGTGTCTAATCGGCTCTACAAAACCGCCAACCTTGAAAAGACAACGATTGAGAAATGTGTGGACACAGTCTCCGAGGCGGTTGTAAAAATCTCGTCTCCGGGCGGTTCAGGCTCAGGATTTTTCATTAACGAAGATGGATTCCTGATAACCAACTATCACGTCATCGAAAAGGAAACCAGGATCGAAGTTACAGTGTTCCAAAAAGCGAAAAACGGCTTTGAAACAAAAAAATTCAAAAAGGTTAAAATAGAAGCCATCAATCCCTTTGTCGACCTGGCATTGCTGAAGATCGAGGACCTCGGCGACACGAAAGTCCCGTCCGTTTACCTCGGTGATATCGGCCGCATCAAAACAGGTGAAGAAGTCTTTGCAATCGGCAATCCGCTCGGTCTTGAAAGAACTGTCACTAACGGTGTCATCAGCACGAAAAACAGGGCCTTCGAAGGACTTCTGTATATACAAACCAACGCCGATATCAACCCGGGCAATTCCGGCGGCCCGCTGTTCAATCTGGCAGGCGAGGTCATCGGCGTGACCAATATGGGATATATATTCCTCGGTGGACTCGGCTTTGCCATACCGGTCAACTACGTCAAACATTTCATAGAAAACCGCGATGCTTTCACTTACGACAAAGATAATCCCAACTCCGGCTACAAATACCTCCAGCCCGACCGAAGACGAAACAAGGCCAGGCCGAACTTCCTAAGGAAAAAGGATTGAGCGAGGCGTCAAATCCGCTACACAATGAACTCGCCGGCAGGATTTAAGCCGGAGCACGATTGTCGCATATACTTCATTTCTGAACCGGCTTTTCTTCAGATATATTTTCGATATTCTGATGATAGGATATTTTCAAATCGCTGTTATCCACCTGCACCCACCTGACTGTCAATCCCGGCTCATCTTTCTCGGGCCATTGTAACTGAGACCATGTTTCATCCGTCACTCTAACATGATAAAGCGGAACGAATAATCGGGACCAGACCGGCACATACCAGTTCAGATGAAGATGGCCTGCATAATTCGTATCCACGTTGTCCTTATAGTCATTGAGGAAGCTCTTTATCTTGTCCATCTCGCTTTCTGAATAAACAAACCGGTCCGCAAATTCGAATCCGGTGTTAAACATCCCGATATGAGTCATAATGACTATGTTCTCCTTTTTAGGCTTGGGGCATCGTTCGATATCATTTTTGAACCAGGGCCAGCTACCGCCTGCGAAATCATGAAGCTCACCGCCCTCATCGCGGGCTTTCCTGGAATTGAAATCAGGACACACGAAATGACAATCCTTATAATCGAAGGAGAAATTCTGAAGATACTTGCCTGCAACGGCAGCAGATGCTTTTCGCCAATTGTCAAGAATCCGAGACAGAGTATTAAAGTGTGGTCCGAATATCTCCTGAAACTCCTTCTCACACCCGGCCTGGACTTCGTTATCACCTATGAGGGGAATGTAAGTAATTCCGTTATTGTTGAGGCGGTCGAGTATTTTCTTTGCCGTTCCGAGATTCCGATTTTTCCCGGAGCCGCCCCATGCAATATCTCCTAACACGAAGGTCAGTTCGATATCTTTACTTTTCCTGTTGCTAATGATCCAGTCAACCGCAGTCTCGAACTTTGCTCTGTTATCCGGATTCCCGTCGATATGCGGATCCACGATGACGGCAAATGAAAACGTCTCGCCATACACCGGACGAACAGCCGGAACAGCCGCACATAATAGCAGCAGTGCAAGGCGCATAGAAAACCACGTTTTTTTACCAGCCGTGGGCGGGATTAGAGCTTCCGGCACGAATAGCGGTTCGTTAAGGGATTGATGCATAGGAACCTCAATTACGAAAAAGACCGATATAAAGCTTAAGGAACCACCATTCGCACAGGAAACCTTTAATTCCGCACGAAAGGACCTCAATGAAAAGGAGAAATAAGTAAGCTGTCCCGCAATTCCTTATTCGCCTGGATTTGCACATCCAGCCACTCGTAAATTTCAGCTACTCTTTTTAAGAGTTGGCTGTTGCCTGCTACGGCTTTGTTCCTGCATAATACGTGCCTCAAATCCGGCCGATATCAATTTTACCGAGAACTGCCAGAGCTGTTTTAACATTTCCGAATGGTGCGCTCACCGCAAAGCCAGCCACGTAATCGCTGATTTTCTCTATCATCTCTCTTGCGATTTCAATACCCAGCACTTTGGCCTGCTCTTTCGTTTTCGCCGAACTCATTCGCTTAAGAAGCTGCTCCGGCACAACGACACCTGGCACCTCGTTGGCCATAAACTCGGCATTTTTGAAACTTGTGAACGGCCAGATACCAGCGATTACAGGTATCTTAAAAGGCTCAATCGCTTCCAGAAAATCGAATAACATCTGCGTATCGAAAACCGGCTGAGTTATGGCAAACTCGGCTCCGGCCTCGACTTTCCGCTTGAATCTCTCTATCTCGCGGTCCAAATCAGAGGCAACCGGATTGGCGCCTACACCGATACTGAGGCATAGGGGGGGAGAGAAGCTGTTGCCGCCTATATCCGTCCCGCAGTTGAGGTTTTTAACAACGCCTGTAAGGGCGATTGAATCCAGGTCGAAAACACCGGTAGCATCTGGATATTCTCCCAGCTTCGGCGGGTCGCCGGTGATAATAAGCATATTCCGCAATCCAATCGCAAAAGCCCCTAACATATCGGACTGCATACCGATTAAATTTCGGTCCCGGCAACAGAAATGAAGCACAGCTTCTATGTTTGCGTTTTGTTGGATTTTAACCGCCGTTACCATAGGCGAAAGCCGGGAGCTTGCACGAGGGCCGTCAGGGATATTAATTGCGTCAATTCCGGATTCTGCGCAGAGTTGGGCCTTTCCCAGTATGGAGTTAATGTCAATACCTCGCGGCGGGGTAAGTTCGATTGTCGTAACTTTCCTGCCAGTTGATAGTTTTTCGCCTAATCGTGATTTTTCAGCCAAAGGTGCGCATTGCCGTCCTTCGGCATGTTCAGCCGGCTTTGCAGCCGTTATTTTAACCGCAGGGGTTTTGGCAGCCGTCACCTTATCGAGCGAACGAACGGCACGAACGATTTCTTTTATATGTTCCGGCGTAGTACCGCAGCATCCGCCGATTATCTTTGCGCCCTTCTCGAAGAATCGCTTTGCGTATTCAGCCATATATTCCGGGGTGCACATATAGAGCGTCCGGTTTTCAACCTGTCGGGGCAATCCCGCATTAGGCTGAACCGATATTGGTTTGTCGGTAACGCTACGTATAAGCTCCAGACTGCCGAGCATCCCGGATGGCCCTGTCGAGCAATTCAATCCGACAGCCGTTACAGTCTCCTCTGCCGCGATTCGTGCTATGGCCTGCTCGATTTTTTCGCCGTAAATGGTTTCGTTATCTTCGTTGAAGCTCATCTGGGCAACAAGCGGCAAATCAGTGATTTTGCGCACCGAGCCAATTGCAGTCAGCAACTCTTCGGTGCTTGAAAAGGTTTCCAGAATCAGAAAATCCACGCCGGCCCGGACAAGCGCCTTTGCCTGTCTTTGAAACGCCGCTGCCGCCTGCTGTTTCGTTAATTTGCTGTATTTGGTAAGTTCACAGCCGAGCGGCCCGAGCGCACCGGCAACCATAACCTTCTCTGCCGCCGAGTCTCTGGCAATCTCCACCGCAGAGCGGTTTATCTTTTCGGCCTGCTCAGCCAGACCATACCTGGCTAATTTGAACTCGTTGGCTCCGAAGGTGTTGGTCTCAATAAAGTCAACCCCCGCTCGCACGTAACCATCGTGAACTTTTTTTATCAGCTTCGGATTACTTATATTGAGTTCATCAAAGCAACTGTTCAGGAACACGCCGTGCTGATAGAGCATTGTTCCCATAGCGCCGTCGCCGAGAACCACCTGCTCGGACAAAATCTGCCTGAATTTATCTTTTGTTGCCATAATCGATCCTGCTATGAAAAATAGTACAGTTCCTGACGTCGAGAACTATCCTGTTTTTCCTAAAGAATACCATAAATGCCGGACAAGTTAAGATTTTATAGGATAACTTGCGCAATATTTTAATTTCCCCTTTTTCCTCGCACACGCTCTCAATACCGTAGCGGTATTAAAATTGCTTGCAAACAGGCCTCCGGCGGTTATATGTGAAATCCAGGGACATCTATAAGCAAGCGTTTGTCAAGACGTTCGCAGGTGTTGTAAATAGTGGGGAAATACGAGGGGAAAATGGCATATTTCCAAACCAGGCAGTAGTGGTGATTTGATATTATCCACATATCACAAGTTCAATCCCGATCCCATGGTTGTATCTCGTCAAACTCATCAAGTTCGAATCCTTCGGCTCTAATATCAACAAATTTA
>CBDVBU010000037.1:0-16093 GCA_965372295.1 uncultured Phycisphaerae bacterium | reverse complement strand
AAAAGAAAAGCTGAAAAACTAAGAAAAGAACTCGACGGCTATTAGCGCTGTCATATTAAGTCCCTTGAAGAACATGACGTTGTAGATAAAAATGCCCGTAATTCCGAGCAGGATAACAGGCATGATTTGCGGCTTTTTCAGCTTAGGGAGCTTACCTTCGATTCTCCACGTCAGTAATAACAGAAGAATCGAGGCGATAGTAAATCTTAGGAATGCAATTGAATAAGGCCCGACATTTCGGGTAACGAGCCTACCGGCAGAGAAAGTGCCTCCCCAGAATATTGCTGCCAGGAGCAGCTTCAGATAAATCTTCATAAAAACAACCTCATTCTATTATTTAGCCGTGCATTTTGGCCGCTATGGCCTCGACCGTCAACAGTTGACTGCAGGTGTTTTGTTGATTTTAGCCTGAAAATATGCTATAGTATCCATGTAGTTCTCGGAAATATTTTGGTACTGCAACAGGGAAAGGATCATCCGTCTCCTTGGCAGCGTTCCTCTAATTCTTTTTTGGATAAGTACTTATGATGCAGTTGGAGATGCTTCTTAAAAAAAAACCTAAATCTAAATCAGAAAAGCGAAATTGGGCGAATCGGTGCCGGAAAGCGGCAAGTCCACTTTTATATAGAACAGAGGTTTAGAATCAGTGATAAATTGGCATAATTATGGAAAAAACGTTACATTTATCCTCATTGGTGGCACTAAGTTATAGTGTTTTTTTATGCGATAGTGTTAACAGGGGCCTAGGATGGATCAGCAGTTGGACCAGATAGAACTGATCAGACGGGCTCAGTGCGGCGATAGGCAATGCCTGGGTCAGTTGGCTAAGCAGGCGAGAACACGCCTGTATACGTACGTTTACCGTCTGACTCAGCAGGATGATTTAGCCCAGGAAATTGTACAGGAAAGCTTGTTGGAGATGTGTAAGGTGATAGGCAAGTTAAAAAAAGCGGACCGATTTTGGCCCTGGCTGTACGGCATAGCCGTTAACAAGCTCCGGCGTCATTATAGAACCGAGCAGACACAACGAAGGGTGGCGATTTCCAGTATAAAACGCAAGAACTCGGAGAAAGACCGGCAGGATGGGCTGGAGAATCTCGTCAGCGAAGAATTGAAACATATAGTCTCGGGGGCAATGAAAAAGCTAAGGACACGGCATAAGGCCGTTCTGGTAATGCGCTGCTATGACGAGATGCCCTACTCGGACATTGCCGAATCGATGGGATGCAGCGAATTTAGCACTCGCATGCTGTTTTTGCGTGCGAAAAGGGCCTTGCAGCGTGAACTTTCACGCAACGGCTTCGGCAAGGCCTCTCTGCTGGCCGCCCTGGTGTTGTTCGGCAAGATGACAGCACCAAGTGAGGCCGCTGCGGCACAAATTTCGGTCACGGCTGCTGCAACAAAGGTCGGCCTAATAACCGGAATCGTCGGTATGGCGACTTCGAAAACGGCGATTATATCGCTCACTGCGGCCGGCGCATTGACCGCCGGAACGGTGGTTATGAAATCAGGCACCTTGAATCAAGGCGCCGAAAGCCCCCACCCATCACTGATCAGCACACAGGATATCGGCCAGTTGGGCCAGAGCGGCGATCCCAACCAGGAGTTCTGGTACTATTTCCCGGAAGGTCCGGCGGAATCAATGATGCTAAAGGCCACATCGGGTAAGGTCGGTGACAAGTCGTACTGGAAGGTGTTACAAGACGAGCGTGCAAATTACTACTACAGCAATAATCGTCTCTATATTAATAACTACCGCATGTGGTCCCGCGACCTCAGCGTGCAGAAGATCCCGACGGACGATCCTAAAATGACCGAGCTTATCTGCCAGGTCGAGGGAAGTAAAAATACTATGGGGCATGTAGCGCCCAGAGGTAAAGGCCTGCTGGTTGTTGCTACTCAGGGGCAAAAAAATGAAGAGAATCAGCCGTGGGTCACCCGTAATTACAACGTCCTTGAAGAAGATTACTTCCAGTCCGATTGGCCGGCCACGGCAAAAACCTTTGACAACCGCGATGAGATGCATAAACGCGGCTGGACATACTTCAGAGTCACGGGCCAGGTAAACGGACAGAACGTTTCAGGCACCGGAAGAATACCGTTTATCAATCTGACCAGCAAACGATACGGCCCCTGGCTAAAATTGCAGGTTGGATCTCTGACTATAGTCGATACTTACAAGGAAGCTTATATAAGCCGGTCCTCTTCTACAGAGGCGAAAACATACAAGGGCGGCAGCTTCTTCAAGGGACTTTGCAGGCCCTGGATGGGATTGCATACAATCGATTCGGTTCGCCGGGATGCCGCCGAACAGCGTATTTGGTTCGAGACCAGGCATACGCCGGATAGCCAGTTCGCCCAAGTGGAGCTTACCCATGAAAACAACAAAATCGTATATAAGATCGATATGGAAACAGACGTAGTTGACGAAATCACCTTCTCCACAGACCAGGGCAATACGGGAAATCTGAAGTTTTCTTATCTCCAGTCTGTTGATGGAGTTAGTGGAGAATTTATCCCTCCGGGCAAACCAGGGAACCCGACGGCTCCCAGGAGCAGCCCTGGTCTCTTGTGGCTTGTGCAGTTAGCGGAGGGTTCACTTAAATAGAACATTGGGATTATAGCCTTCGCCGAGGATTAGGGCCAGTAGCGTTAAATTTAAGAAATAGCAGTAGTTGAGAATATTTGCTGGGAATCTAAAAGGAACAAAATAAATGAGAATGCCGGGAACAAGTTGGTTTTGGATTGCCGCCGTAATTTTAGCGGGCGGAGCAATCTGTCTAACACCCGGCCAGGCTCAGGCCGACTGGACCTATGAATACAAGGAGGATTTCATCGGCGATGATGCCGAGAGCGAGAGCTACTTTCATTCCATTTTTTGGCCGCAAGGGGCCTTTCCTCCACGGCAGGCGTATTTGTACTTTCGTGATACGGCAGAACAACGCGAATTGGGATTCGGAGACTACAATGACGATCCGGCTTATCTGTGTTATCGCTTCCCGGGAGGCTCGGAAAATTCAACAGGTTCTGTTTATGGAGAATTACTGATTGATGTGCGGCTCATGGAGTCATCGGGCTATTTATTATACCAACTTTCCGCTGACGGTGTCAACTGGTCGGCACCAGAGGAACTGGAACCGGGAAGACCCAATATCCAGATAGATTCGGTCCGGGGTAGTTGTTTTGTCATCTTCTTCGGCACCGGCGTTCTGATAGATAATCTTGAGGTAAATTTGTACTCTCCCTCTGCCACGATTCTTGTGCCGGAGGACTTTACTACGATTCAGGATGCAATCGATAATGCAAGTGAAGGCGATATTATTGAGGTAGGCCCGGAAACCTACAGTGGCGAAGGTAACTGGGACATCGATTTTAGAGGCCAGGCGATCACTGTTCGCAGTTCGCATGGGCCCGACGAGACAATTATCGATTGTACAGGTTCCGAAGGTCACAGAGGATTTTACTTCCGCCGCAACGAAGGATCGGACTCTGTACTGCGAGGCTTCACAATAAAAGGAGCGACCGTGCCGGACTCGGATGCTATCGGTGGTGGAATATTATGCGAATTCAGCAGCCCAAGCATTGTTGATTGTGTTATCAAAGAATGCGCCACAGAACTGGGCGGCGGGATCGGCGTCTTCAGAGGTTCACCTGCCATTATCGATTGTGTAATCGAGGATTGCCGGGCCGGGGGCTTCGGACAAGCCGGATCCGGCGGACGCGGAGCAGGCATTGGTCTTTTTAGAAGCTCCAACGCTACGATACTGCACACCCAGATAAGAAATAATTCAGGCTATGACAATAGTTTCGGAGCGGGAGTATATTGCTGGCAAAGCAGCGCTCTCTTTTCCAATTGTGACATTTCGCACAATACGGCACAAGGAAATGTACAAGGAGGCGGAGTTTGCTGCACCGGCTCTTCAGACATCCAATTTGAAAATTGCGTTATTTCAAACAATACCGCTGAGATCGGCGGCGGTTTGTGTGCCGGCGCCTCGGATGATAACACCACCGAGCGTGTAATAATAACGAATTGCACCATTGCTCACAACAGCCTCACAGGAGACCAGCCGGCCGATTCAACGGGCGGAGGAATCCACTCTGTGAGCAGCAACATCGCAATAAGAAACAGTATCGTTTGGTATAACGATGGCGTACCCATCATGCTGGTTGATCCGGCATTGATCAGTCCGGTTCTCTATTCAAGTATCGAGGGCGGTTATCCCGGCCAGGGCAACATCGACAGTGATCCTCTATTTGCATCATCGGGCGGCAATGATTATCACCTGCGGTCCGTCTTCGGCCGCTACTACAAGCCGTCGAGCAACGGATGGGTCATCGACAGCGAATATAGTCCCTGTATCGATGCCGGCGATCCGCATCCGCAGGGCGATCCGCAGAATCCGGTCGGCGCCGAACCTCTTCCCAACGGCAAGCGTATCAACATGGGCGCATACGGCGGGACCGCCGAGGCGAGCAAGGGCGCAGATGCCTGGATATTCCACGTTGATGGATCCAACGGCAGCGACGACAACTCGGGCCGGAGCAGGTCCGAAGCATTCGCCACAATTCAAAAGGGGGTGGACGAGGCCACCTATAACGGCGACACGGTCATGGTCTGGCCGGGAATTTATCGAGAAGACGTCGTTTTAAGAAACAAGGCAATCACTCTCCAGAGCGCGGACGATGCAGCCGTGGTAACTGCCTCCAGTGCTTACGCGTTTTCGTTTTATTCCGCCGAGGGCTCAAACTGTGTCTTGCGGAATTTCATAATCACCGGCTGCGACAGTGCCGATGGAGGAGCCATCTTCCTCAGTGGGGCTTCCCCTATGCTTACTAATTTGACGATAACCGATAACAGGTTTGGCATTGGTGCTAATGAGGGGAGCAATCCCGACATTGTCAATTGTATTCTTTGGAACAATCAGGATGGCGATTTATCCCAGTGCCGCGCTCGCCACAGTTGTGTGGAACAAGACGGCGCCGTTAATCAGGACAACGGAAACTTCAATACGGATCCCATGTTCGCCGATTCCGGCAGCGGCGACTACCATCTAATGAGCAGATACGGCAGATATTCGCCAAGCGATGATGCATGGCCAACCGATCCGGTCACAAGCCCCTGTATCGACGCCGGCGACCCAGGCATGGATCCCGGGCGTGAACAGAAACCTCACGGAGGCAGAATGAACATAGGTGCTTACGGCGGTACGCCGTTTGCAAGCCTGAGCGGCTGGCCTTCATGGGGCGAGGTAAACAACAGAGGTCAGTAGAACAAGGCTGTTCAAATATTCCTGATGAAAAAATTGCTGGAAATCACGCCGATAAGGTAGCGATAGTTCGCATAAACTCAGCGAATAGCACCACTTGAGGTATTTTGTCCTCCGGCAATTTTTTTCGTGGACGGCAAAATAAGTGGTTGACACAAGATTATAGGTCGTGTATAATCATTAACGTAGGTATTGTGCGCTATTATAGCGCAAAAATTTGGTCTGTACATGATCGGAGGATACGAAAATTCGCGTCCGAAGCAGACAAATGAAGGTAGGTGATGAAAAGAGAGGGTTCACGTTAATCGAACTTCTTGTGGTTATCTCTATCATCTCCCTCTTAATGGCTATTGTTCTTCCGGCACTTCGTAAAGTACGGCAGCAGGCCAACGCGATCGTAGCCGCGCAAAACCAGAAGGAAATCGTATCAGCCACAACCCTCTTTGCCTCGGACAACAACGAAAGATTTCCCGAATCGGTTGCCACTGTAGGATTCGGTAACAACTGGAACTGGTCGGACCCCACCAAGCTTACCGGCAACACGCACCGCAGCCCGGGTATTCACCGGGCCATGAGTGAATACCTCAGGAGCTACATAACCGATGCCCGTACAATGTACTGCCCCAACGCACCGCAGAGATACAAGTACTTGCAGCAGGCATGGGACGCCGGTGACGCGTGGGACTATCCCGAAGACGACGCCTTCTCGACCGATCCTGTCGGCGGGACATATTGTTTCTACTGGAACTACACAGGCTATGTCGGCGGACGCAGGGTCGTATTCAGAGGACCCCAGGGCCCGGCAAGCGGCGGAAGATACAGCAAGCTGCTCGTAACCGATTATTTCGGCTACGGCCACTGGAGAAGTCCCTGGTCTCACGGTAGCTGCGAACAGTTTAACGGGGCGGATATTAATCCGGAAACATGGCTTCTTTCGGCCTATTGGTTCCGCGAGGCCGATATCGAAGATGCCCCGGAAATCAAGTTGCGGGCGGGATACACCGACGGGCACGTCGAAACCTATTCACCCTCGGACACCGTGCCGATGAAAGTTTCCATCACTGCCGACGGCACAACCCCATACCCGGATGGCGCCGGCCCCAGCCCCGGCATATTCTTCCTGCCGAGAAACGCACTCCAGTAAATTGCCTATCTCCGAATTCCGATTGTCGATTTTCAAATCGAAAGTCGTTACCATGTTTACTACAGCCTTTGGATCACTTACAGCAAAACAGCGGGGTAAATATAATTTGAAGTTTTTGTAACTTCTCTAAACCACAAACAGTTACAAACAACGCAAATAGCTTCAAAAAGAATTCGCCGTTAAATGTCCGCCGGGATCGGTAAAATTCGTTGGGCCTGAGAATCCGGCAAAGTTAAGGTTGACCAATAGTTGAGTGTAGATTATAAATCTAATTATATATACAATTCACTGATTTGGAACTTAAACGAAGATTGCGATGGTGAGAACATGAAATCTGATATAAGTCCGGTATCTGTTGATTTGTACTTTATCCCCGTCCAGACGAGGATTCCGTTGAAGTTCGGGCCTGAAACAACGACCGCAGTTGTCTGTGCGCGGGTCCATATGACGGTAGCGAACAGACAAGGGCAGAAGGCGCCAGGCTGGGGCGAGACCCCCTTGAGCGTCCAGTGGACCTGGCCCAGCAGTTTGAGTTACCAGGAAAGGTGCGATACGCTGCAGCAATTCTGCAAGATGCTCGCTGAGGCCTGGGCTCGGTCCGGCCGGCACGGGCACCCTGTGGAAATAGGCAGCGATTTCATCGAAACAGTCCTGCCCGATCTTCTGGATCAGCTCAACCGCGAGCGGGGCGAGCAGGCCGAGCCTATGCCGCACCTGGCGGCCCTGGTATGCTGCTCGGCGTTCGATGTCGCCCTGCACGATGCGTACGGCAAACTTCTTCAGCGCGGTGTTTACTCGACCTACAACGCCGAGTTCATGAACGAAGATTTATCCCACTTTCTCAAACCGGCCGATGGATGCAATGTCTCGTTTGGGGGCAAATATCCAGCCGACTTTTTCAGTTCTCCTCCGGCTAAAACCATGCCCGCCTGGCACCTCGTGGGCGGCAAGGATTTGCTCGACGCCTCCGAATTGACAGGGGATGAGCCGGACGACGGCTATCCGGTTTTATTGCCGGACTGGATCAAACGCGATGGACTGACGTGTCTGAAAGTCAAGCTGCGCGGCAATGATTCCGAATGGGACTATGAGCGTTTGATTGATGTCGGCGAGATTGCACTCAAAAATGACGTGCTGTGGCTGACGAGCGACTTCAATTGTACTGTTACCGAGCCTGCCTATGTGAACGACATTCTGGATCGGCTGATTGATGAATATCCCGGCATATACCAGATGATTCTTTACGTCGAGCAGCCGTTCCCGTACGACCTGGAGGAAAACCAGATCGACGTTCACAGCGTCTCGGCGCGAAAGCCATTGTTTATGGATGAAAGCGCCCACGACTGGAAGTTGATAAGGCTCGGCCGCAGCCTGGGCTGGACCGGCGTTGCGCTGAAAACCTGCAAGACCCAGACCGGCGCCCTGCTGAGTTTGTGCTGGGCAAAGGCGCACGGCATGACTCTGATGGTGCAGGACTTGACTAATCCTATGTTAGCACAAATTCCCCATGTCCTGCTGGCAGCATATGCCGGCACGATCATGGGAGTCGAGACCAATGCGATGCAGTTTTATCCGGCCGCCTCGGCGCCGGAAGAAGCCGTACATCCGGGACTCTATAAACGGCGCGGCGGTCAGATCGATCTGTCAACTATCAAGGGGCCCGGCTTCGGTTACAGGCTGGACGAAATAAAAAGGAATCTGCCGGAATTGGCGACACATTTTGAAAAGTAATTATATGGAGACAAAAAGAAAATGGCGAAATTAAGTGCATTTGCAGATGAAGTTACCGAGGGCTTTCTGGATCAGGTTAAGTATCTTGAAGGCCAGCGCGTTGGTTATATCGAGCCTCGCTTTATCGACAAGAAGAACATCATGGACCTTTCGAAGAATGAGCTGGGTGAAGCGAAGAAGATGATAGAGGACCATGGCCTGAAAGTTAGCGCCATCGGTTCGCCCATCGGCAAGGTAAAGCTGGACGAGCCTTTCGAGCCGCACCTGGACAAGTTCAAGCACGCGGTAGATCTGGCCGTGTTCTTCGAGACGCCTTATATACGAATGTTCAGCTACTATGCCCCCGAAGGCAAGAACATCGACGAGTACCGCGAGCAGGTTATGGAACGAATGGCGGCGAAGGTCGAGGTGCTGGCAGATGCCGATGTCACGATGGTGCACGAGAACGAAGCTAACATCTACGGCCATACGGCGGAAAATTGCGTTGACCTGATCGAAGAAATCAACTCGCCGAAACTGAGGCTGGTCTATGATCCCGCCAACTTCGTCTGGGGCGAAAAAATCACCAACAACGTCGAAGTGTGCTGGCCCGTGATGAAACCGTACGTCGTCCACGTTCATATCAAGGACTGGAAGCTCGGCACCGCGGACGTAGGCAGCATACCGGGCGAAGGTGACGGGCAGATAAAAGAACTTCTTGCCGAACTGGCGGCGATGAATTACGAGGGCTGTCTGACGATGGAGCCCCACCTACAGCTTGGCGGTCAGTTCGGCGGCTCGACCGGGCCGGATCTTTTCTCAAGGGCGATTGCCGCCGTAAGAGAACTCTCCGCCAAAGTCGGCCTGGAGTGCGATTAAACTTTTTAGGTGTAGGGTGGGGCTTGCCCCACCATGATAGAATCGGTGGGCCGAGGCCCATCCTACGAGTCTAAATTTTAGGCTGGAAGGAAAACAGATATGAAGACCTGGAATTTTGGAATTGTTGGTGCCGGACTGATCGCTGATTTTCACGCCCGGGCCATCGGTGATATACCCAACGCAAAACTGATCGGTTGCTGCGACAAGATCGCCGACAGAGCCAAACAACTCGCGGATAAGTATGGCGTCCGTGCCTTCGAAGATTACGAGCAAATGCTCCGGAGCGGTGAAATCGATATCATCACCATCGCCACGCCGAGCGGATTCCACGCCGAGCCGACGATTGCCGCGGCCGGGGAGGGCAAGCACGTAATATGCGAAAAGCCGCTGGAAATTACCTTAGAGCGAATCGATCTGATGACCGAGGCCCACGAAAAAGCCGGCACGCGCTTAGGCGGCATATTCCCCTACCGGTTCAACGATATGATGGTTCCGATTAGGGAGGCAATCAAATCCGGGCGTCTCGGCGTGATTACCTACGCCGGCATCTATGTCCCCTGGTGGCGCACCGACGAGTATTATAAGGACTCCTGGCACGGCACATGGAAACTCGACGGCGGCGGCGCGCTGATGAACCAGTCCATTCACATGATCGACATGCTCTGCGACGTTATGCCGCCTATCGAATCGGTGCAGGCATTCACGGCAAAGCTCGGCCATCCGCAGATCGAAGCCGAGGACACCGCGACCGCAGTGCTGCGCTACACCGGCGGAGTGCTTGGAATGATTTATGGAACGACCGCTTCGTACCCGGGCCAGTTCAGGCGGTTCGAGATTACCGGCACAAAAGGCACCATAATCAACGTGGAAAACAGCATAACCGTCTGGCAGTTTGCCGACGAGAAGCCGGGAGACGCCGAAGTTCTGAAGAAATTCGGCGAGATCGAAGGGGGCGGCGGCGTATCCGACCCGGCGGCAATCACGCACGAAAATCATACGCGGAACTTCAAGGCATTTCTCGACGCACTCGATTCCGGCGAGGATTTCTGGATCGACGGGCGCGAAGCCCGCAAAGCCGTGGAAGTGATACTGGCAATTTATAAATCCGCCAAAGAGCAGAAACCCGTTAAGCTGAGCTAATGTTCCGTTGAAAGCGGCCCGATGTGACGATACGTTCTTCGGAGACTCGTGCTAAACGGTTGCAAAGTCGCACAAAATCGAATCGGCTCTGCCAGTGGTCGATGATATCCCGGCCTGCGATTTTTTACAATGCGTAATACCATATCATTTTTAATTTGAACAAGGACCATGCCCCATTTATGATCAGACTCAGAGATATAACACTGCCCTTCGACCACAAGCCGGATGCTCTGGCAGCGAGCATTGTCAAACGGCTGAATATATCCGGGCGGGAGCTTCTTGACTTTACGATAATCCGCAAATCCATAGACGCGAGGCGCAAAAACAATATCGTGGCTGTTTATACGATAGATGTCCGGGTCAAAAACGAATCTGAGCTGCTTTGCAGATTTTCGCAGGACATCAGAATTTCTCCCGCCCCCTGTATGAATTACCGGATGCCGGCAGTTGGAGATATACACGGCCTTCGGCCTGTTGTCGTTGGAAGCGGTCCCTGCGGGCTCTTTGCCTCTCTAATCCTTGCCCGGCTCGGCTTTAAGCCCATACTGATAGAAAGAGGAATGGATGTCAAATCGAGGATAAAGGATGTCCGAAATTTCTGGCGTAACGGAGAGCTTAACCCGGAATCTAATGTGCAGTTCGGCGAAGGCGGCGCCGGCACTTTTTCCGATGGAAAACTCACCTCACAGATAAAGGATAAACATAACCGTTCGAGAAAAGTCCTTGAAGAATTTGTCAAAGCCGGGGCGCCCGAAGAAATACTCTATCAGGCCAGGCCTCACATCGGCACGGACAATCTCGTTAAGATCGTAAAGAACCTCCGCAGCGGAATTATCTCGTTGGGCGGACAGGTTCGCTTTGAAACAAAACTGACAGGTATCGAAATCAGAGGCGGTAAAGTTGCCGGCGCAATCGTCAACAACTCTGAAAATATCGAGACGGACACCATCGTGCTTGCTTTAGGACACAGCGCAAGGGACACGTTCGAGATGCTGCATCGACTGGGCATCCCCATCGAAGCAAAACCGTTCTCGATGGGCGTTCGTATCGAGCATCCGCAGGATGTGATAGACAAGGCCCAGTACGGCAGGCCGGCGTCCGGCGAGTTTCTCGGCCCGGCCGAATATCAGTTGGTCCACCACTGCGAGAACAGCCGCTCCGCTTATACTTTCTGTATGTGTCCCGGCGGGGAGGTAATCGCTTGTTCGTCCGAAGCCGGGGGCGTAGTAACAAACGGCATGAGCTTTTATTCTCGAAATCGTCCCAATGCAAACAGCGCCCTGCTGGCGGGTGTCAATCCACGGGACTTCGCAAGCACAAGCCCTCTTGCCGGTATTGCGTTCCAGCGAAAATGGGAGCGGAAGACTTTTGAGATCGGAGGCAATAATTACTTTGCACCCGTCCAGCTTGTTGGTGATTTTCTTGCCGGCCGGCCTTCAAATTCACTTGGCCGGGTTGTGCCGTCGTACAGACCCGGAACTACGCCGTGCGATCTTACAGAATGCCTGCCCGGATTCGTTGTCGAGACTCTCCGCCTGGCGATTCCGCAGATGGACAGGAAGCTCAAAGGCTTTTCGATGAACGATGCGGTTATGACGGCGGTGGAATCGAGAAGCTCGTCACCGATAAGAATTATCCGGGACCGGACTTTCCAAAGCCCCGCTCTCGAAGGCCTGTACCCGGCCGGTGAAGGGGCGGGCTATGCCGGCGGAATAATCTCCACGGCCGTCGATGGCATCAAAATAGCCGAAGCGATATGCGGCAAGATGCTGAAAATGGCCTGAAGAAAAACTCATGCCTCTCGAAATAGCAAAGAATCCCATCGCGGCTATCAAAGAGCAGAAACTTCTCGGCCCCGGTTAATGCGGCATGGATTTGCCGTCTCCGGCAGATGGTTACTCGCCCGCTTCTTTCTTCAGCGGTGTGACCCAGAGATAGATCGTGTGTTCGCTCTTATCTTCCCTGGAATTTAGCCTGACAACTTTATCCGGTTCGATGCCGTCCATTGCGAAGCTGTGGGAGACGATCCTGGAGCCGGGCTTGAGCTTCTCCAACTGTGGGATCAGCTTGACGTTCAGCCTCGAAAGCAGGAACAGAGTAATAACATCCGCCTTGCTTAGATCAAGCGTGAAGATGTCCTTCTGCTCGATTTTAACCAGGTGACCGACCTTGTTCTTTTGAACGTTTTCCAGCGACTCTTCCACTCGCCTGGGGTCTAAATCGAAACCGACGGCCTTACAGCCGTATCTCCTGGCGGCCGTTACAACGATCCGACCGTCACCGCAGCCGAGGTCGTACACCAAATCGTCTTTCTTGACTTGGGCCAACTCCAGCATTTTGTCCACAACATCCTGGGGCGTGGGAACATACACCACATCCACGGCATTGTACGTTATGCCTTCGACGTTTATCTCCGGAGACTCCGGCAGGATAATGTCGCCTTCTTTTTCGGCGTGCAAGTTAATCCATCCCGACCTCGGCGCATCCAGCGACAATGTCAAATCGGCCTTAAATGGAATTGTCGAACCAGGCTTGCCCCCAAGGGCTCTCAGCAGACGCACATACGTGACATGGTCCGACAGCGTTAATGCCTTCTTTGTGTTGGGCGGCACCGTGACATTATCTAAAGCAGTTGCCGTAAGAAACGTACGACCGCCGCTTACGAGGGCGTAGCGTAAACGCTGTAACGACACGCTAACCGGATAAGGATTGTCAATTTCGACATCGAACAGCACTGTGACATAGTCCAGCTCGACGCCTCCGAACCGCATAGCTTCCAGGTGCGCCGCAGGCTCCAGGTCGTATTGGATATCACGAGTAGTTTCACAGCCTGCGAAAAAAACTGCCGTCAATACGGAAGAAAGAATCAGGCGCTGTAAGAATGTCATGGCCGCGACTCCTTTCAACGTAGGGTGCGATGAATCGCACCAATCTACAATCGATATAATCAAATGTTGCGATATATCGCACCCTACCGGCTTTTTTATCTCACCGGGATCGGGCTTCAGCTTGAGGCCGATTATTGCCGGCCGAGAGACGTTACGGCCTCTTGATGAGGTCGATGTTTTTGCAGTTGCAGCGGCGAGGGTCTTGTCCTGATAAATTTTACCCCCCTGCCGGTTACAATTTCCTTTTGCTCTCTCACAAAATCAATGTACTGCAGCAAGGCCCAGGCGCTGTTGCCCCATCGCATCTGATAGCCTCTCTGGTGGGCTTGTTTTTCCATCATGAGCCGTTTTTTCTGGTTGAAGACTACATAGTCGAGGGCCATCGCAATCTGCTGAATGGACGGCTGGCCCGGATCGACGAGAATGCCCCGGGTGTATCGGCCGACAATAAGACCTTCGGGGCATCGTTTGTTCGATTGAATAAGCTCGCGGGCATACAGGGATTTGGTCGCGATGGCGACCCGGCCCGAACCGAGCGTATCGGCCAGGATACCGCTCGATATCTGCTGCATGTTAAGGTACGGCAGAATCATGCAATTTGTTGCCCCGTAGAGTCCGACCAGCGTTGTTTCGTCCATGAACGAATCGAGAAAAACAACGTCATACCGGGTGACGTCCGCGCCGTTCAGGTCTTTGATTTTGCACCAGGTCAGTTTCGAATCATCCAGTGCCTCGGTTAGTAGTTCCTGGTATTTGCGATAAAGCTCGCCGCCTTCGGCCTTGACGAATTCAGGGTGACATTGACCTGCAATCAGATAGACCAGACGGGCCCGTTGTTTCTTGGTGCAGGACTCAGCCAGAAACTTGCCGTAAGCTCGGATGCTGTATTGAATGCCTTTGTCCGGCGACAGCAGGCCGAGTGTCGTGAACAGAAAACGATCCTCCATCCCATACCTGCGTTTCATCTCCAGCCGGTCGTACTGTGACCGTTGCTGCATTCTTATTCCGTGATCGATGTGTTTGAGCTTGACGTGGGCGATTCCGTAGGTCGGGGATTCGAGGATGTTAATCGCGCTCTCCGTTGTCACAATGAGCCCGTCGCTGGATTTGGCAAGGTCCTGCAAAACTTTTCTTTGATACTCGTCAGGATTATCGAGGACGGTATGCAGATAGACTAATGTGATCAGGCCGTTCGCCTTAAAGGCCCTGGCCATTTTAATGAAATTCGCGCCCCGCCCCTCCCGGCCGTTGTTGTCCGGGTCGAGGCCGTATTCGTGCTGCAGAAGGACAACCGTAAGATTGGCGCTTTCCTGTGCACGAGCGATGATGTTGGTGGTTGTATCCTGCCATGATACGGGATTGTACTGATCAATCGTCAGGTCCACGGGAATATCATATCTGCCGCTGCCGTTGTCAATCGCGGCGATCCTGATATTTCCGATTTCCGCCGTAAAGTTCTCCAGCGCAGTCGCCAGGTCTCGTGAGAATGTCCCGATCCCGCAGCGACGCGGTGGATACGTGCTGACCATACGAATGTTATACGGCATAACTTGTCCACTCCTGTAATATCACCGGCGCAGGGCCGGATGTTCAATTTCCGATAGCTGCCAGCACGCCTTTGACGTAGCCGACCGACTCGGCCAGACCCGCCATTGGGTCTTTGGCGTCCTTTTCATATTCGAACGAGACGATGCCGTCATACTCGATCTTTATCAGCGTCCTGATGAACCTCGGGATATCAATCACGCCGCGTCCGATTTCGACTCCATGTCCATTCTTGTTCGCTGCTGAGACGTCCTTAATATGGACATCGTGGAGACGGTCGGCACATAGCTCTGTTTCCGCAATGGGGTCGGAGCCGTAGCGCTTGGTATGTCCGATGTCGTGACACATGCCGATACGCTTGTCCAGATTCTTTATCTGTTCGAGCGCGACAGCGGGAGTTGGGAAGAGCTTGTCGCCCGGACCGTGGTTGTGGATCGCCACTTTGATATCGTATTGTTTGACCTTTTTCTCGATCATCGGCAGCATCTCAGGCGACGGCGCTGCGACAATGACCTTCATACCCGCGGTTTTGGCATAGTCAAAGGCCTGATGTACCTGATCTTCTTTCTTCATGCCGATTACTCCGCCGCCGTAGAGGATAAGTCCGGCGTCTTTGACCTTCTGTACTGTGGCCCGTATCTGGGCCGGCGTGCTGTCCATCGCCAGGTGAAAGCTCTTGAAACAAATGTATTTCAAGCCGACCCGTTTGGTCATTGCCAGCGTCTCTTCAAGCTTGAATTCTCTTAAGGTGTACGAAGCCAGGCCTAACTCAAACTTCGCTTTACTTTTCTTCTTGCCGGCACTGCCGACCTGAGCCAGACAGCGACCGGTCCCTGTCAGGCAAGCTGCTCCAATACCCACTACCTGCAGAAAATGCCTTCTGCTCTGTTCTGTTTTTTTCATCTGTTTTTCTCCTTACTTGGTGTTCCGGCACCGTTTTGTGCTTTGAAGTTGAGCATAAGGCAAATCCTTTTCGGATGCAAGGAAATTCACGTTGCCGAACTCAAGGTAGTTTGGTATTATGGCGGTTTTGAGACCATGTGCCAAAGTTATGGTCTTTCATAAAGAAAGGCAGGCAAGAGTAACTGAAACGCCGAAGAACCAAACAAGCAGACAGAATCACACGCCGGCAACTCCTTAGAAGCTCTGCTGCGGCCGCCTGTGCGTTCATATCCGCACCGACAATCCTGCCGGCGAAAGTTTTCGGCGCCGAGGCCCCCAGCAACCGCATTACCGTAGGAATGATAGGAATGGGCCGGCAGGCCTACTACTCCAATCTGAAATCGTTTCTGGCCGCATCCGATGTCCAGGTTACAGCGGTTTGTGACGTGGATACCTGGAGACTCGATAATGCTAGAAAAGCCGTCGAAGAACACTATGGCAAAGAGCGGGCCACCGGCACGTTTAAGGGCTGCTCGGTCTTTAGAGATTTCCGCGAGCTTCTGGATAGGCCGGATATCGACGCAGTGATGATTTCCACGCCCGACCACTGGCACGTGCCGATGGCAATCTCCGCG
>CBDVBU010000036.1:0-16282 GCA_965372295.1 uncultured Phycisphaerae bacterium | reverse complement strand
TAGCTGCCGTATTTTTGTTCTGTGCGATGGGTTTCGCCCAGGCCCAGGACTCGGAGCTGCACGGGTCGGTCGACTTTACCTATCAGAGTAATTATGTCTGGCGCGGCTTCAATATTTATGGCGACAAGAGCGCCATACAGCCCAGTCTCGACCTGGACCTGTTCGGCACGGGCCTCGGAGTCAATGTCATGGGCCACAGGGCCAATTCGAGCGGATTTGAAGACTTTGAACGCTGGGACTACACGTTGTATTATCAGAACGGCCTGTTCCAGGATGAAGATTATGCCTTGATGTACAGGCTCGGGTGGGTCTATTACAACTACCCGGATCTGAGCCCGTCAGATGCTGATTTACAGGAACTCCATACCATTCTTTCCTTGCCAAAGGCGATACCCGGTGGTATTGTTCCAAGTTACGTTCTTGTGAAGCTCTGGCCGAACAGCAGCAGGTCCTGGGTTGGAGCCCCTCATTCTAATGGCACCGCATCCGGCTGGGCGCATATCTTTATGCTGGACTATCCCCTGACGGTCGGTGGTATCCTTCCGGACACTCCGGAGCAGGTCTTTAATCTGCACACAGAGATAGTTTTCAACGATGGCGTCGGCCCGGGCGGCCAGAATGTCGACCATGACTGGTCGAACGCGGTCTTCGGGATATCAACAGGCATCGATTTATCTGATGAACTCGTCCTGACTCCCGGCGTGTATCACCAGGTCACGATGGATAGTTCGGTAAATGGCAATAAGGATAACGAGACCTGGGCCACCTTGAGTATGACGTATAAATTCTAAAACAGCAGAATCAGTTACTATGTAGTTAAAAAGGCCGGTGTTTTAAGACCGGCCTTTTTTTGTTTCGTTGCTTCGGGAATTTCCCGCCCTTCAATGTCAATCGGAATGATCCAGGCCCACGGGAAAAAATGATATCAAGACACTCTGCCGGCTATAAATTCCGCTGTTTCAATCAAGGCATCTTTAGAATCACTTTGCTTGAGACTGGCTAACGCCTGTTTCGCGGCGGCGACAAACTCTCGTGCCCGACTATGTGCATATTCCAAACTGCCGTAACGGCCCAGAATTTCTACCAGAGCGTTTTTATCGTATTGTGTGTCTTTTCTATCGAGAAACGAATTTATGATTGTGTTTTTTTCCCTTTCATCCGCCGTTTTTAGCAGATGTATTAAAGCCAGAGTCAACTTGTGTTTGTCGACATCGCTACCGAGCGTTTTGCCTGTTTTGCTTTCATCGCCGACAATATCGAGTAAATCGTCGGTAATTTGAAACGCGATACCGGCATTCAGACCGAAATCTGCTAATGACTGAGCTTTGGATTTGCCTGCCCCCGCCAGAAGGCCGCCAAGGAAACAGGAGCTACTAAAAAGAACGGCACTCTTTTCAGTGATAACGTCGAGATATTCCGTTTCGCTTAATTGCCAGCAATGTTTCTGAACGACCTGCCTCAATTCACCTTCGCAGAGCCGGACCGCGGCAGCAGCAATGACCTTGGCCGCCTTCGGGTTAAGCTCGGCACACATTTTGAAAACCCGGCTTAATAAGAAATCGCCCAACAACACAGCCGATTCGTTACCCCATAAGCTATTGATTGTCGGCAGCCCACGTCGTTGTTTGCCGTCGTCTATGACATCATCGTGTAACAGCGTGGCGTTATGAATCATCTCAATGATTGCTGCAACACTGATATGTTCATCCGTAGTTTTGCCACAGCAGCGGCCGGCGAGCAAAACCAGCCCCGGACGAATCATCTTTCCACTACGACTGCTGATATGTTCGAGTAATTCCTTGATATCACCGTTTTTCGAAGTCACGGTCAATTGCTCGTTGATTATTCTTCTGACCTTGTTTAGCTGGTCGCCGATCAGACGAAAGGCAGGGATCTTGCTGTGTGGGGCCGAAGCTGGCATTTTAGTATGTGTCGGTGCTATCTGCTATTTCTCCTTTCCGTGAGCGTATTCGAAGAACTTTTTTCTCAGCAGGTTCGTAATCGGTCCGGGCTTGCCGTCGCCGATCATCCTTCTGTCGACCTCGACAATTCCGATAACCTCGGCAGCGGTGCCGGTGAGGAAAAATTCATCGCAGACATATAAATCAAATCTCGTGAGATTTTTTTCAACGACCTGAAGGTTCTCTTCTTTGGCCAGCTTGATAACGATACTTCGCGTGATTCCAGGCAGCGCCCCGGCCTCGGCCGGCGGTGTATAAATTACGCCGTCTTTAACGATAAGAACGTTGTCACCACTGGCCTCGGCAACATATCCTTCGTGGTTATACATTATCGCTTCAGGCACATCGTTGTCGAGCGCTTCGATCTTGGCCAGGATGTTATTGAGATAGTTCATGGTCTTGGCCTGGGGCGGAATCGCCAGAGGATGGTTGCGAACCGTTGTCGCACTGATTATCCTCATTCCCTTCTCATAAAGCTCCTCGGGATAAAGCTGGATACTATCAGCAATGATATATATACAACCATTTTTACAGATAAATGGATTCAACCCAAGAGTTCCTACTCCCCGGGTTACTACCAGCCGGACATAGCCGTCGGTAATACTGTTGGCCTCGACGGTCTCTTCGACTGCACCGGCAAGCTCGCTGTGGTTTATCGCTATCGTAAGACGAATCGCCTTGGCCGATTCATAAAGCCTTTTGATATGGGCGTCCAGCTCAAAGACCCTGCCGTTATAAACACGAATGCCCTCGAAGACGCCGTCGCCGTAAAGCAGGCCGTGATCGAAAACAGTGATTTTTGCGTCATTCTGGTCAACAAGTTTGCCGTTAAGCCAAATTTTTAGTGCCATACAGTTTCCCTTAAATCGCTCGACAACTCGTACGCGCCTTATTTTCCGGTGCTTTTATGCTCTATTTTTCCATCGACCAATGTTACTATCCGTCCGGCCCTTTGTGCAATCCTTTCATCGTGGGTAACCATTACAATTGTCTGGCCGGCCCGGTTCAGTGCCTCAAGAACATCCAAGATACCATTTCCTGTGGCAGAGTCAAGATTTCCTGTTGGCTCATCGGCCAAAAGCAGTCTCGGCTCATTCATCAAGGCCCTGCCGATGGCCACCCTTTGCCTTTCCCCGCCGGAGAGCTGATAAGGTTTATGTTTAATCCTTTCAGTCAGACCCATTTGGGCCAGCAGCTCCTTCGCTCGGTTTTTCGCCTGTTTTCGGCATGCAAACCAGCCTATTATGCTTTTGCCCGTCATCGCCGGCAGAAAAACATTCTCCAGCACGCTTAATTCGTCCAAGAGATGGTAAAACTGAAAAACAAATCCCACCATTCTGTTGCGGAATCTGTTCAATTCGCCGGCCCTAAACCGGCTCAAATCCCGCTGTTCAAACTTGACGACGCCCTTCGTCGGCTTGTCCAGTGCACCCAAAATGTGCAATAGCGTGCTTTTGCCGCTGCCGGAGGCCCCGATGATTGCTACAAATTCGCCCTTCTTGATATTCAAATTGACGCCTTTGAGCACCCGGACTTCGGTGGCACCCATCCGATAAGATTTATGAAGTCCTTCAGCTTTTAATATGAAATCGTCTTTACTCATAATCAATTATAATTGGCCAACCTGCAAAGTCTCCACTGGTTTTTGTCTTGCCGCCTGCAAGCTCGGTATCAGCGCACCGACCAAACATGCGGCTATCGCCGAAGCGGCAATGATCGCCAGAATCTTAAACTCGACCTGGTTTGGAATATCGCCGATAGCATAAATCGTTCTGTCCCAAAGTTGAAATCCAAAATGCTCAAAAAGCCAGTCTTCTATTGTGTTTATTTTCAGCAGGAAGACCCATCCGGCCAATAAACCGAAGCCTGATCCGAGTATGCCCACCAGGAAGGCATACCCGGAAAACAATTCGATAATATCGATGTTCGAAACACCTATGCTCTTCAGTATCCCGATGTCTTTACTCTTATGGCTGATAATCATATAGAAAACAACCAAAACGATAAAAACAGTCGTAATCCCCACAAAGCCGAACATGACGCTCATCTCTGTTTGCTCATTCTCCATTGGTGCGATAGACGAACGCCTGTATTGTTTCCAACTTTGGACGGTGACCGTATCCAGGGTGTATGCTTGTATTTCGCCGGCCTTGTCCTGCTTGAATTTTTGCCACAATGACCGTACTTTTTCACGCCCGGCCTGGATTTTGACACCCGGCTTGAATCGTATGTGGAGCCGGGAAGCCCTTTTATTCGACCCTGCCATGCCGCAAAGCAGTTGAGCCTGCTCGAACGGCAGATAAACAAGCGAGCCGTCAATTCGCGGAAGGCCGGTGCTCGATTGGTCGCTGTAGTAAAAAGTTTTCGTGTTGACCATATCCGTACCCGCCTGGGCCAGGGCGCCCCTTGCGGTCAAGGGGAAGCAACTTATCGAGTAGGCTATCCGGGGAAGGCTGATTTCACTAAGATTCCGACTATTGGTGTCCTGAAGGAGTAGAAAGTCACCCAATACACATCCGACCAGGTTCGCATCATACGCAATCTCGAATGTTTTGGATACATCGTCCTTATGGTAATACAGGGTATCTCCAAAACCGGTCGCTTGACTATGTCTGACCGGATCGATTCCCATAATCTCAACGACGCCGTCTTGATCTGAGCCTCTGCGTCTTTTCAGTGCAAAGCTTTTTATCGCCGGCGAAACGGCCTCGACAAAATCCTGCTGTTCCATCAACTTTACAAAATCTTCGTAGTATGCAAAACCCACTAATGATTCGGTCCCGACGACGCAGTCACCCGCGAAGCGATGATTCTTCTCTTTGAATTCATTGACAAGCCCCGCCATTACGGTCATTACCACAACAACGACAAAAACGCTAAGCGCAACCGCCAGCACCGCAAAATAAGTGGTTCGGCGTTTCAATAAATACCTGGTTGCGAGAATAATTTTGTACATAATCCCGTCACATGGAATTTCGAAAATCTCTATTCGATCCGTGCTATTCGTATCGCAGGATTTCGACCGGTTTTGTTCTTGCGGCGACGATAGCCGGTATCAGCGTTCCTATCGCCGCTGCTATGATTGCCATCAATGCAATACGCATGGCCCACGGCCAGTTTACTTCGTTGGGTATCTTGCTGAATAAATACACGCTGCTCTTCCAGAGCTTCAATCCAAATATTATCCTGACCCAGTCTTCAATCGTATTGATATTCCTTGTGATAACGTATCCGAGGACGGCTCCAAGACCTGAGCCGATCACCCCGACACAGGCGCCGAAACCGACAAAAACAAACGCAACCGAGCTGCTTGTCGCTCCACAGCTTTTGATAATCGCGATGTCCTTTTGTTTGAGCCTGACGATCATATAAAATATGCAAAAGACCAGCAGAACAACGCCGAAGCTGACGACACCAAAGATCAATAACAAAACTCCCATTTGCTTCTCATACGCGGCGATATATCGACTTTGCAACTGTCTGGCTGTATTGATACCAGTGGATGTCATCAGGTACGGATCCGCGTCAAGCTGCTCTTGCACAAATGCGCGCCATACCCCGCGAATCACAGCCAGAGCAACATCCGCATCGGTATTATCTGCAAGCTTGATAAGGATCTGGCTGGCGACCGGTGATTCTACATCAGGGTACAAGGTTCTGCGCAACTTCTCGATCGGCAGATACACGCAGCCGCTGTCGAATTGATAGACTCCCGTTTCGACAATATCCGCGACGGCGAATCTCATGACCCGTCTTTTGAACTCCGGTCTCGAGCCGTCCTGGCTATCTTGTCCTGTCACGGTGCCTGTGGTCAGAACAACAAACTCGCCGAGCATCTTCTCGGCGGCATCGTAATCATACTCATCCGTCTGCTCGTCAGGTTCGCCCAATACGCCAATTCCCACAAATCCACCGGTTTCTTCAGGAGAATCCGGGACGTTGAAAGATGGCTCACCTGCTCCTTTGCCCTGCCTGCGCAAAAACCGGTCAAATCCCGTCACTCTCGCTCGTCCGGCGGGATCAATCCCCCAGACCTCCACAGCCCGCACATTGCCCCTGCCCAGATGCAGCAGACCGTAACCCGATATCATTGCCGTTGCCGCCTCGACCGATTCGGTTTGCTCCAGTTGCTCGATCAACAGCGGGTATTTCGCAAATGTCATCGGTGGACTCAGGACAACATCCCCGACCGCCTCGACGGCCGCTCGTTCGAATGTTTTGATGAAACCGGTAAACAGGCTTGCGACAACTATCAGCAACGACACGGAAAGAGCGACTGCGGCAATACTCAAGAAAACAATTTTCCTCTTGCGCAGATATCGCAGCCACAGGAATAATTTAAGCATAGTATTAGTCGTCAATACTTAGTTGTCTATATAACCTCACGTTTTACGTGGTGTATTATGCGGGATTAAATCCTAAGTTTTTGCTGGTCTTAGAAGAGGAAACAGCACCACGTCACGGATACTTTCAGCACCGGTAAGCACCATTATCAACCTGTCGATTCCGATCCCCAGTCCGCCGGCCGGAGGCATACCGTATTTCAACGCCGTTATAAAATCGTTGTCCATAGTCGCCATTGTCTCTTGTTGTCCGCGAAGTTGGATATGGAAGTTTTCTTCCTGTATTGCCGGATCATTCAATTCGGTATAGGCGTTTGCCAGTTCCATTCTGCCGATAAATAATTCAAAACGTTCGGCGTATTTCGGATCGTCTTTCTTACGTTTCGTTAAGGGACACAACTGAGCCGGATAATCTATCACAAAAGTCGGATTGACAAGATTATTCTCAACTGTCTTTTCAAAAACTTCATTGACAACCACGGTATCGTCCATGCCCGCTTCGTCCAGTTCGAGCTGTCTGGCTTTTACCCTGACGGCCTCTATGTCATCAATATCACAGCCGCCGTATTCTTTCAGCAGGTCTGCATATTTGGCCCGCCGCCAGGGCCGGGTGAAATCGATCGTGAGTTCACGGAACTGGATTTGTTTTCCGCCGCCGTGTTTTTCCAGGCAAAGCGACACGACCTCCTCGGTCAGATCCATCATCACATTGTAATCGGCGTACGCCTGGTACACTTCTATCATGGTGAATTCCGGATTGTGCTGTCGGCTGAGTCCTTCGTTGCGGAAATTCCGGTTTATCTCGAAGACCTTTTCCATTCCGCCGACGAGCAGCCTTTTTAAAAACAGCTCCGGCGAAATCCGCAGGAATAAATCCATATCCAGGCTGTTATGGTGCGTGATAAAAGGCTTGGCCGCGGCTCCGCCGGCGATGGTTTGCATCATCGGCGTCTCAACTTCCAGGAAATCTCTGGATACGAGAAACTCGCGAATAGTTGTGACGATGGCGCTGCGTGTCTTAAATCGCTCCATTACTTCAGGATTGGCCCACAGGTCCACATATCTCTGCCTGTAGCGCTGGTCAATATCCGCTAGGCCATGAAATTTCTCCGGAGGGGGCAGCAGGCATTTACTCAGTAGAATGACCTTTTCGACCCAGATTGTGATTTCACCTGTTTTGGTCTTGCCTAACTGGCCGGCGGCGCCGATGATATCGCCAAGCTCGAGCAATTTAACTAATTGCCACTGCTCTGCCAGCAGTTTTTTGCTCAAGCCGATCTGAATGGTTCCGCTGCGATCGCGCAACGTCATAAAAATCAGCTTGCCAATATCTCTAAGAAGCACGATCCTGCCGGCGCAATTCGCATGCTGTTTCGTGTCGTCATCTTTAAATCCGCTCTTGACATCTTCGGCCGGCTCGGCACCTTCGTATCTGTTGCCGTAAGGTTCGATATCCAATTCTTTGATCCGGGACAGTTTTTCCTGTCTTTGCCGTTCAAACTTGCTTACATCTTCTGCCTTTGACAAATCAATACACCTGTAAAAAATGATAAGTTATCGACACGGAAGTCAATTAACCAGATGCGCCCGGGCGAGCGTTTCATCCTGGATCAATTTGCTCTGAATAATCAACAGACCGACCGCCAATTGCGGATCGACAGCGAGAGTTTCTTCAATCGTATGCTTTTTAAAGTCGTCGTTGGTGCTGTCATGGTTGGCATTCACCAGCACGTCATTGTCCCTCTGGACCTCAATCATTTTTTTGATCTCGTCGCTTCTCAATTCGACCTCAACGTTCGGTGCAACACCCCAATCTTTCCTGTCCAGTTTTTCCATTTCAACTCGGCTTTCAACTTTTTGGCCGGAGGGTAGATGGTAGTACGCCATTGTATATTTCAATTGAGCGCCTCCGCCGAGATGGCCTCTTATCCCCTGCACACTGCCTTTGCCGTGAGTCCTGGTCCCCACCAGGATCGCTCTTTCGTATTTCTTGTCTGCCAATGCGCCGGCGACAATTTCAGAAGCACTGGCTGAGTTGGAATTTATTAATATAACGAGCGGATAATTCGGATGTGTTCCTTTCTTGTTTGCTGTTTCGTAGATCGGTATTCCACCGAAACCGGATTGCCTTTTGACTATAACACCTTCTTTGACGAACATGTCAACCACGTCAACCGCACTGTCTAAAAGCCCGCCGGTGTTGAATCGCAGGTCGAGAATTAGCCCCTTTAAGCCCCTGTTCTCAAGGTTAAACAACACTTTTTCCAGACCCGAAGCTGTGTCGGAAGAAAAACTGGTAAGGCGGACAAAGCCGATCTTGTTCTTCTCGTCGATCATATGCAGCCACTTACCTGCATGGGACCTTTGCCAGCCGCGAACTGTCGGGACAATAATCGTGTCTCTGGTTATGGTAATAACGAAAACTTTATCTTCAATCTTCTTATCCTCACTCGAACGTCTTATTTTCAATTTCACTTCAGTTCTGGCCGTCCCCTTTATTTTTTTTGCCGCACAAAAGAGGGACATGTCCTTTGTTTCAACCCCGTCTACCTCTTCTATTATGTCACCTGCATCGAGATTGGAATTGAATGCCGGAGTGTCAAGCAAAAGGCTCGATACTGTCAGCAATCCTTTTTGTTTCGAAATCTCGATCCCAATACCTGTAAACTCACTGGTCATCATCTGTTCGAAATCCTGCACCTGCCTGGGCCAGACGATTACCGTATAAGGATCAAGTGTAGAGAGAGCTGCTTCTACAAATTGTGCGATGAGCACCGGCCGGGGCAAGCTTATCGTTGATTTGTTCAAATCAAGGACATTGTCAAAAATATCTAAAAACTTGTTCTTCTTATCGAGCCGTGCGAGTCCGCCTAAGGCGGATTTAGCTTCATCCAGCAGTTCTGTTAGACCCTCCGACCAGGCCGCAAGCTTCTCGGGATCCAAAGTGCCCTTTATTGCATCAAAGCTGCCTCGATCATCATTTTCTGAGTTCTCGCTCAATCGGGATGATGTCGATATAACCTCTGCCAGCAATTTGCAGCGTTCGATAGCTTTGGCAGCTATTTCGTTGTAATTGATAATGCTGACGTAATGTGAATTCAGGAAATTAATCGCCCGAACAAACATCTCTTTCTTTACCCCTTGGAAACGTTCCTGGCTGGTCTCACAGGGGCTGTCCTCAAAAGCCATTGCGATAGTGGCCTTATCCAGAAGCTGCTGGGCGTAATCCGAATATCCCTCGTTATTCGGATCGATTGCCTTCAGCCATCCGTAACAATTTGTATATGCTTCGAGCCATTTGCCCTCAACCTCGTATTCGGCGGCTTTGTCTATCGCTTTTTGCATCACTTCTTTTACAAACGGATCAGACAGGAGCTGCTTTTTTTGCGCCTCGTCTGCAAATTCGCCGGTTTTGACAATAACCGAGAGTGTTGAAATAAGATCGTCCGCCGAGTTTGCATCGTTCACGTCGTTGGCCTCTGCCGGAGCCTGAAGTTTTTCCAGTTCTGTGAGTGCCTCTGAGTATGCAGCTTCTCGGGCTAACTGACGTTCTTGACTAATACTCTTGTATTGGTCGACAACCTGCGATAACCGGGGGACAGCCTTACCGAGTTGAGCCGGGTCGTCATTGTGGCTTTGTTTTATCAACTTATCGGCGGCATCGAATTGACCCTCGCAAATCAGCTTACAAGCTTGCCCGATAACACCGGATTCAACTGATAGAGATTCAACAGCTTCGCTTGTAAAGGCGGCGGACGACAATACTATCGTTACCAGACAGACCAATCGCATCAAATTGCGTATCACGTGTCTTTTGTCTTGCATTTTATGTTAAACCCAAAATTTATTTTTTAAAATCCGGAACAATCCCTTCCATTGACAATTGACAATTGACTATTGATTATTTTTCCGTGACCCCTTCTCAATAGTCAATTATAACGCGCTTCCTGCTTTTCATATACACTCGGCCGCCTTGCCGGCACAACCAAGAACGTGCAGTTTGTGCTTGACCATTTCTCTAATAGCATCTCTGCCCGGTCCGAGGTACTTACGCGGATCGAATTCAGCGGGGGTTTCCGCGAATACCTGCCTGATTTTAGCGGTCAGGGCAAGTCGCAAGTCCGTATCGATGTTGACCTTACAGACAGCCATCTTTGCCGCCTCGCTCACGGCGTCTTCCGGAACACCCATCGCGTTCGGCATATTGCCGCCATATTTGTTGATTAAATCTACGAACTCCTTCAGCACACTGCTTGAACCGTGCATCACCAGCGGAAATCCGGGCAGCTTGTCGGCGATCTCCCGGATCACATCGAAAGCCAGCTTCGGCTCTTTCTTGAATTTGTAGGCCCCGTGGCTGGTGCCGATTGCCACGGCTAAAGAATCAACGCCGGTTTTCGCGACAAACTCCTCAACCTGATTCGGGTCGGCTAAGTGTTGGCTAATTTCGTCGTGGTCCACGCCGACAACGTCCTCTTCGATACCGCCCAACTGGCCTAACTCGGCTTCAACGACGACATCCCTGGCGTGTGCATACTCGACCACCTGCCTGGTCATCGCAATATTTTCCTCGAACGATTTGCTCGAGGCGTCTATCATCACCGATGTAAAACCATCGTCGACAAATTGCTTGCAGGTCTCGAATGTATCGCCGTGGTCGAGGTTTATCGCAACGGGGATATCCGGATTTTCCTCAACGACCACATTAATAATTGCCTTGAGATAACTGTTTTTCGCATATTCGCGTGCCCCCCTGGAGATCTGCAAGATCACTGGAGCCTTTTCTTCGGCCACGGCGTCAATTATCCCCTGCGTGATTTCCATATTATTCACATTGAACGCACCAATCGCATAGCCGTTCTTGTAAGCCATCTCAAACATCTTTTTAGTATTTACTAATGCCATTCTATTCTCCTTAAAGTTCAATCTTTTACCGGACTTCCGCAAAACCTTAACCAGGCGTAGCCGGCACCAAAAAACTCAGTTGTACCGTCCGGCTAAGTTGAAGCCGGGCATACTTTGAAAAGGAAAAAACTTCATTGGATTTTCCCTCTTCAAATAACGATAGACCTTAAACAAAGATTCAATCCGATTATTCGAGGAAATCAAAAAAAACGGATTTCCATGAATAATATATGATTCACTTAAATTATGCAAGTCTTTTCATACCTTGACAATCAACCGTCAATAACCTGCCGAACCGCCCAATCCAACGTATCTGCTTTCTCCGATTGCAAGTCCCGGCACGCCCTGGGGCCATAAACTAAAGACAATCGATTGTCTGTCCAGCGATTCATCCGCGCTAAACGTAAGGCCCCAGTAAAGCCTGTGATATTGCCGAATCAGCGTTAGATCGCTTCGTACCGTTGTCCCATAGTCAAAATCAAGCTGTTGTGAATAAACCACGGTATATCGCGGATCAAGTACGTAAGTAATCGCGAAAGTAAACGCATTTGAGCCATATTCGCCATTGCCGTTATCGAGGCGTTTTAAATATCTGCTCCCTATATAATACTGCAAATTGGGCCATCGCATGTGCGAAAAACCGACATTATATTGCTGCACAACCCCGCTTTGCATGTCATAATTCATATCGGACAACACAGCCGTGGTGTCGCTCAAAAGCCAGCTATAGTCGGCTCCGAAATAATTACGCCTCGGACCGAATAAATCGGCGCCGCGCCTGTCTTGCTGTGGAATCACCTGGCTAAAAGTATTTATCGGCGGAATAAAAGGTCTATTCCAGATAAATTTATCAGCCCCGGCCGAATCGTCGCCGGAATTATTGACCCACGTAACGTCCATATCCAGCCGCATCCAGTCAACGTTCCGTTGTTTATCACCTAAACCGCGCTTTGTTTGCAGCCTTTGTGAGATACCTACGTTCAAAGTATCCCTCTGTTCGATAACCGATTCGTTTTGAGTATAGGCAACAGCCGTCAAGTAAGGCTTTATTAAGTGCCGCATCTGGTTCAAATCCCAGAGTTGCGATTTAACATTGGGATATATTTTCCAGTACGGCTGTGTTGAAGCACGAATTCCGGTTTCGCCAAACCAGACATTCTCCTGCTCCTGGGCCATTCCGCCATTAAGTTCTCTATAGAAGCCCAATCCATCTTCATAAGCTACGGTTCCGGCAACAAAAGGCACGATTTTTGCCTTGCCTATCGTCATCGGCATATCAATCTCGTTTCGTGTCGTAGCAAACGAAAAGAACTGTTCTGAGCCGGGATCGATATAAGATGAAGTGTAACGTTGACGCAACCTGCTGACCTGAGTATCGCTGTAGAAAGTCAGCTTATCATCAAAAAATGACTGACCTGTCCAGTGGAATTCGGCGCTGGGTAATTCTTCCAGCGTATTAACAAAATCGTTGATTCGTGCCTTGCCCAAAAAAGAAAGGCCCCAGTTATCCTCAATACGTTTTGCATGAACGAGCGTTTCCTGTTCCTTGCCGACGTTAAACTCGCTTCGATAAAAACTCTCTAAAAAGTTCTTATCGGACATATAACCGGTTTCTGTGGTAAGCTGCCAGTTGTAGGGCAGGAACTGTCTGTGCTGCCAGCCGAAGCGTCCGCGCAGTTCGCGTTCCGGCTCAAGATTTTTGCGTATTCTACCGAGCCGGTCCTCGCCGGAATCGTGAATCACATAACCTAACATCCTGCCGAAATAGTTCTCTCCTGTGTATTCGGTTTCTATTCCGCCGCCGAAGCCCCGTTTGCTGTAATAGTCCAGCGCTAAGGTGCTGTCCGTACCTTCCGGTTCATGCAGTCCTAACAGCCGGGCCAGATACCATCGCGTCTCAACCAGCGTCCCCCAGATGCTGTCATTGCCCAGACGGACGCTTTTAATCGGAAGATCAGGCCTTTGCAGATTGCTCCGCATGAAAGGCCACTTGAAAATCGTCTTATCGTACATTTTCAAACGCACATCGTGCATCTGTGCATCGTAACTGCTTTTGGAAACTTCTCCCTGCTGTTCATCGGTAGTGGTCGTATCGGTGATTGTTATTTTCGAAGCGTTAAACGAAATCTGAGGCAGGTAAAACTCACTGGTCGTCAAAGTTACGTCGTCAGCGGCGAATTCATTTTCCGCCATCTGCCTGAGCTTTGCCGCCCTGAGGTAAATCGGAATCCTTTCGCGTGTGTCGAAATTCCTCATTACCGCGTTTATCGCAATCGCCTTTTTTCTCTCGAAATCGTAGTATATCTCATCGGCCCGAATTGTTCGCTGTCCGTTAGTCATCACAATGTCGCCGGACATATATATTGCCTGCGCACCGGACAGAATATCTTCGGTCCCGCTTTTGCGCTCGTCCGCCGTTTGTTGCTGCCCGGATAAAAATATAACCGCATTGTCAGCCTGCAATTCCAGCAGCCCGCCCTTTTCATTCTGCTTCTGGTAGAGATAGAACCTGCCGATAATCGTTCCAATTTTCTCCTTATCGTCCCACTCGACCTTTAGAGCAGCTTCTCCGGCGGGTGACAAGACAAGCGGATACCTGAAGCCCGGCTTCTTTTCCTGCGGCTCGGCGGCTTCCTGCCCTGGTTCTTCCAGTGTTATTGTCTCTACTTGCAATTCGATCTCCCGCGGCTCGGCCTCGGCGCTCGCCGGCTCTATCCCGGCCGCTTGCAGCGACTCAAAGGCCTTTCTGTAAAGTTCTAATCCGCGAGGATCTTCAATCTTTCTACTGTCCGCTTTTATGAATATCTCGCCGGTGACATCGAATCGGACCGCCATTATGCGGCCTTGTTCTATCACTGTCCGGCTCAAGTCGGTTGTTGTGGCGCCTTCAGGCTTTTTGGCTGAGATGTTGCCTTGTAAATATACCGTCGCTTCATAATCAACCCGAGATTCAGAGGCGGACTGAGTCACGCGGCTTCCTGGAATTCCCGCAGAGTTAGGGCCTATCCATAGTACCGCACTGTCGGCCGAAAATTGATGGATCCCGATGGACAAGGAAAATCCGCTCTGGAAAACAAGCACATGGTCGTCGGGGGATAAACGGTAGCTGATTAGTTCTTGCCCCTGCACGTGCAAATCCTGTCCGGCAAAGGCCGCAGCTTTGTCGTCTTGGGCAGTCCATCCCGATCTTGGCGGCATCGAAACCAAAACCAGTAGAACCAAAATAGGTAATATGTTCTTTCGTATACTCATCTGCCAATATTGCAGGCGTCGTCTGTTTATCACGCCGGACACATCGCACATTAACGCATGATGAGATTATAGCCTGCTATCCCGGCAAATCCAGCAAAAAGCTCTGTTGTTATCGTGTTGACTTGATTTATCTGCGGGTTTGCTGTAAAAGGTGGCCTATGACAAAGAATGAGTATTCACAATACCAGAAGTCAGTGATATCGGGGTATTACAACAACCTTGATACGATCATGCTCCAGAAGCTCGGCGAGCTTGTGACCGAACTTTACTTAGCCGAAACGCAGGCCAGGCAGGACCGGCTCTGGCAAAGGGCACACAAGGCCATGGTCAAGCTGAAAATCCCGCCAGCCATCATCGACCATATCATGAAAAAACAAGATGTGGAAATATTAGCCAAAAACCTCCAGGACTGGCAGGGCGGGAAAAACAAGGGGAAGTAGCAGGCAAATACGTGAGGGTAGATTCCAGCCTCCACTCGCGGCTTCACCAGTACGTGTTTAGCCGGAGTCTATCATTCGCGACCATCCCCAAAGCCTGCGGCTTTGAGGCTGCCACCCGTTTTCCATCAATTTTAATGAGTGGCAGCCTCATCCCGATTGTGGTTATCGGGATGGGGATGGCTCTTCCTTGGCTGAACACATACCTCACGGCTTTGCCAACAAGGTGGTGATGCAGACAGAGTCGAATGGAGAAAAATATTTTCCTTATACTAAAAGCCTTGCGGAGAGCGTCTAAATAGACAGAGGATAGGTTGTTGACGCGATATTCGAGTAGAGCAAGAATTTGTTCATGCTGAGGCAGGCGCACAGGGGCTTTGCGCTTGCAAGATTGAAAGGGATGAAGAATGGATAACCAGCAAACAAAGGAGAGAATAGACAGACGTGGTTTTTTGTATTCGGCAGCAGCGGCGGGAGCGGGATTGGCGTTCTCGCCGATGGTTCTGGGCCGGACAGGTACCGGTAAAAAGCCGGATGATATCAATGTGGCCTTGCTTGGTGTCGGTGAACAGGGGCAGGTTCTGATGAGTGCTTGCCTGAAGATTCCGGGGATCCGCATCAGGGCCGTCTGCGATATCTGGACGGCGTACAATCAAAAACGAGTCTCACGCATGCTTGGGAAATACCGCCACGAGCACAATACTTATGTGGACCACAAGGAAATGCTCGACAAAGAGAAAGACCTCGACGCCGTCATCATCGCCACGCCCGATTTCTGGCACGCTGAGCATACCGTTGACTGCCTTAACGCCGGCCTGCATGTCTATTGCGAAAAGGAGATGTCCAATACGCTCGAAGGGGCTCGCGAGATGGTTCTGGCCGCGAAGAGGACCGGCAAGCTGCTTCAGATCGGCCATCAACGGCGCAGCAATCCGCGATATGTATTCTGCTACGAGAACCTCATAGAAGGGGCGGAGCTGCTGGGACAGATAACCGCAGTCAACGGACAGTGGAATCGCAGAGCGAGTGAACCGATCGGCTGGCCGAAAAACAGCCCAATCGACCAGGCGACCCTTGAAAAATACGGCTACACATCGATGCAGCAATTCAAAAACTGGCGGTGGTACAAAGGATTTGGAGGCGGTCCTATGGTCGATTTAGGCTCACACCAGATCGACATTTACAACTGGTTCCTTCAGGCGAATCCCAAATCCGTTATGGCGAGCGGAAGAACGAACTTCTACAATCAAAAGACACACGAATGGCCCGACACGGTGATGGCGATCTACGAATATGAGACGGCTCGGGGCAATGTCACTGCATTCTATCAGACAGTGAGCAGTAGCGGCAGCGGCGGATATTTCGAGAACTTCATGGGCAGCGA
>CBDVBU010000035.1:0-16307 GCA_965372295.1 uncultured Phycisphaerae bacterium | reverse complement strand
CCTTCATAGCGTATTGAACGGCATGACGTCCGCACCAGCGTGCTTCCTGGACATCAACGGCAGACTGCAAGCCGGGGTAGCTTCTTTGCAGGTAACCAAAAGTATCTGCCCGAACACGTTTCTTCGGACCAAGTTTGGCTTTTACCTGGCCTGCCAGAAAGTCGGCCAGTGCACCGGTGCCGGAAAGTTGCACATTGCCATGCGCGTCTACTTCTGCCTGTTCGGCGAGTTTCTTGGCCCAGATTACACCATCGACATCGCAAATTCCTTCGCTTACTGCGACAACGCACCGGCCAAGATTCTCGTAAACGCCTACGACATCACTCACGAACTTGTCCATCGAAACGGATCTTTCCGGAACATAAACCAGATGGGGGCCATCGTCATCCCGTTTCCTGCCCAACACCGAAGCTGCCGTCAGAAAGCCGGCATGTCTGCCCATAATCACGTCGATTTTCACGCCCGGCAAAGCACGGTTGTCAAGATCGTCGCCCATCAGGGCGCAGGCCTCGAACTTTGCCGCAGTCCCGAAACCCGGACAATGGTCGGTTACAAGCAGATCGTTGTCAACCGTCTTGGGGATGTGAAACGCCCGTATGTCGTAGTTGACCTCATCCGCCATCTTGTTAAGAATATAAGCGGTATTTGCCGAATCGTTGCCGCCAATGTAGAAAAAGTACCGGATTTTGCGTTTTTTGAAAACCTCAAGAATTTTCGCACAATATTCTTCATCGGGTTTATCCCTGCTGGTGCCGATAGCTGAGGATGGCGAAGCAGCCACAATTTCCAGCGTTTCGTCCGAGAGTTTTTTCAAATCGATGAATTCATCTTTTACCATCCCCGCCACGGCATGAATCGCACCGTAGAGATTCTCGATTTCCGGATGCTTCTTAGCCTCTTCGATAATCCCAACCAAGGAGGCATTAATTACGCCGGTCGGACCACCTGATTGCCCGACTACTGCATTTGCTTTAGGTGCACTCGCCATTTCGACAACTCTCCATTAAAAAGTTAGTGTATTGTTTCTTACTTAAATTGTTTAGTCAGATTACGAGCCTTACCAACAGCACTAAGAGCAACAACCCTCGAATAGTCCGTCAGATATCGCCTCGCAGCCGGCTTATTATTCCGATACAGCTCCATCGCCTTACTCTCAACCGTCAGTTGTGCTGCAAAAACTCTATTTTCATACTTGTCATATACAGCCCGGACGATTCCGATTCGCCCTTCATAATCGGCCCTTACTTTATCCTGCAGTCCCTTGAAAACCCACCAGGCATTTCCGGCATCGGGCTTGAGTTTGTCGGGCGATTCGGAAAAATGAAAATCCAGTGTCAGATTTTTCTTCACATCGACTGCTTTATAGTACTCTTTCGGCGTCTCAGTGATACCACAATACCAGGGAGTTAAAATGCTGATACACGGCTCAGCCGAACAGCGCCAATAAATACAGCCGATGTCCACCGGTATATTTTGTCGCAGTTGGAACACCGCCGCCTCCTGAGTAGCTTCACTACACAGTGAGCCTTCGCCGTGAAATCGCAAAATTGAAATCACATCTTTCACGGAAAGTTTACGGGCCGACTTGACAGAAAACGGCAATTTCCGGTCGGGCTCTTTTTCAATAGCTTTTCCTGTCACCAAACACTGGCCTCGCCACTGGCGTTCGTCCATTAAGCGTTTTTGCTGCTGGCCATAAGCTTTTGAAAAGTCAAATCTCTCACCGCCCGCCGGGTTGTACCATCCCTTTTTTATCGCGTACTCGATGAGGTCCGGTGAGCCAAGAAAGTTGGCCTTGTCTTTAAGATTTACCTTGTAGATTATATAGACGTTGGGCAGCAGCACAACCGCATCATCGGGCACCCGCTGCGCCACCCAGTGCTTGCCCCTGCTCATTGATAAAAGCCAGGCCTCCTTCGAATCGGCAATAACCAGCGTTCGAGAACTGGCGTAGCCCACCTGCTCGATTAGCTCGCCAGCAATTCGCACCCCTTCTTTGGCGGTTTTCGCCCGTTCAGCAATAAGCCTGCGTAGCATATACCCAATACCGCCTTTGACTAATTGGCCCTCCGCTTCGAGCTTGTGCAGTTCTTCTGCTCTGTCCGGGCAACCATCGCTGACTATGGCTACGCCCCACTCGTTCAGATATCCGTCGCTGTAAGTAATACCCGGATTTTCCGACCATAAAAAAGCATAACTTTCTTTTACCTGTGGAATCTCGGCTCCATCTTGAAGCCTTACCATCTCTCCGTCTTTATGTTCGATGCGGGGTACTTTTCGAAAATTCAGATATCGCTGACCGTAATTCTGCTCGTTATGCCCCAACAGAACGGCTCCGTCCGTCGAGGCATCCTTACCCACCACGACGGCATAACAGCCGTTCGCCGAAGATGCGAACGAACCAACAGCTAAAATGGCAGCAAAGAAAATGTGAATTACCTTGCTTTTACCCATCGTTTTTGCCTCTAAACTCGAAATACGTGCCGGACTACCAAAGTCAGCATTGCTGATAATTTTCAAACCGCCATTATACAAATAGAAAATCAACAGACAAGGATAATCCTTTGCTGAAAATTATGGATTTCAGGCGGGATTTTTCCGATTTTCTACACCTCTGCGAAAACACGCGGTGTCAAAAAATACAGCCACCTGCCGATCGGCTTTTCTTTCAGGATAGCGCAAGCGGCCTTGCTGTAAAGCTCCAACTGCCGGCGATAAAGTACCGCACGTTCTTCGGCCTGCCCTGCTGTTATCTTATCGGTTTTGAAATCTATTACTACCAGGCCCTGAGCCGTACGAATTACCAGATCGATGATGCCCTGAACGACAATCGTATCTTCTGCTACAGACGAATTCTCCCATCCGGACGCCGGCAGAGCAAAAGTGAACGGCCATTCACGCCGGACCGTATTGGCCGGATCGAAAATCAACCTGCCCTGCTCGGTCTCGAAAAATGTAAGAATCGATTCGGCGTCGATTTGCTTGGCAACGACAGGGACAATTGCGTTGTCCGCTTGAAGCTTTTCTATCGTTTTCTCGACCGCTCCTTGGGTGACTGGGCCAGCCAAATCAAGTTGTGATATTACAAGATGTGTGGCAGTTCCGATGAGCCGGCCATCGAGAGGCTCACCTGAATCCGGCTCGGCTGTCATCAAAACATGCGGCCGGCGATCCAGTATCCCGGAATAATCAAACTTCATGTATTCATCGTTGCCGTGCGTCAGTTGCGTCACAGAACTTTTCGCCGGCAGGAGTACTGCATCTGAAAACCGATAACGCCAGGTTAATGATCTCTTTACTTGTGCAAGCAATTGCGGCTCTTCCTGCTTTGGGTGTCGTTTTTTCGAGGTCGCGGACGGTCGATTCGGCTTGCCGGCCTTAAGTCTCATGATAGTTTCGGCCAGTTGTTTCAGTTCGGACTGGCCATGAAGCTTAAAACTGAATAAATCGTCATCGATAGTCCGCTCAGCCAAACCGGTTTCAAAAGCTTCGTGCAGAATCTTTCGGCCGGAAAGTCCGTAGAGGATCCATTCCAGAGGGCTCCGACAGGCACGAAGCTGCCAGTCGGGAACGGGCTTATCACCATAAAAGAAACCATTTGAAATAATCTCCCGGCATTTTTTGTGCTTTTCCGAAGCAGTTATTATAAGCCGTTCTTTTGCCCGTGTCGTCGCCACATAGAGGATTCGCATCTCCTCGGCCAGTCCCATGGACGCCTTTTGCTCCTCAATGACCTGGTGTGCAAGCGAGCTTAGTTTACTGTTCGATTCTCGATCTATAATTTTCAGCCCCAGGGTATGATTCGCATCAATAAGGCAGTCTGCCTGGACATCCCTTTTACTGAACCGGCTTTCCAGTTCGGCTAAAAAGACGACCGGAAACTCAAGCCCTTTGCTTTTGTGAACGCTCAAAATGCGAACGGCATTACCCGCCGAAGACTGCGGCTCGGCAGGCGCCCAATCCTGCCCGGCTTCCTGAAGTTTTTCTATGAATTCAACGAATCGCGTCAGTGAAGGAACGCCGGCGCTGCTGGCAAAGCCCTCATACTGGATAGCCCTGTCGTGGAGCTTGAGAAGATTTGCCCGGCGCGCCTGGCCGTTAGGCAGGGCCGAGACAAACGATAAGAAGCCGGTTTCCCGATATATCCGCCAGATCAAGTCCGCCAGGTTGTCCCTTCTGGCAATCGTTCGCCATTGTTCGATCCGAGCGAGTATTTTTTCGAGCCTGCCGGCTAGCTCTGCGTCCTGACCACCTCGACAATATTCGAGCACACAGTCATAGTAGCTCTTGTGCCGCTGTTCCGCCCTGTTGTGCATTTTTATCTTCGCCAGCTCTGTGTCACTGACCTTGAAAAATGGGCTTCGCAGAACCGCGGCCAATTCGATGTCCCGCTGTGGATTATCCAGCACCTTTAGCAAAGCAACAAAATCACGAATTTCGGTGGCCTCGAAATATCCCGCCGTGGCCTGGCAACTCACGGGCACGCCAGCGAGCCGGAATATTTCGACATAAACATTCGCCTTCTTTGCCAAAGATCGCATCAAAACAACAATGTCACCATATTCGACGTCACGCATGGTGCCCTGCTTTTCGTCATTTACCTGAAACTCAGCTTTCCCCGTATCGGCTCCCACCATCTGCCTGATACGCCGGGCGATCATTGCCGCCTGAGACTGGCGTGAGGTGACAATATCCGGATTCTCGTCCTCTGAGCCTCCGGCCTGTTCGCTTTGCGAATCCTGGCTCTTGCCGATTTTATCAAGTATATGAAACTCGATAATATTTTTCCCGCCGCTATGCGTCTGAGGCTTGGACTTATCCACCGGCGCAGGCCTCAATCTGGAAGATTCGTCGTAGTCAATCTTAGCGAAAGATTCCGTCATAATTCGAGAAAATATCTCGTTCACAAAATCGAGTATTCCTTTTGTTGATCGGAAATTCACATTAAGATCGACACGCAAGCTAACCGGAGCACTCCCGGAATCGGACGTAGCGAGCTTTACCTGTTCGAGAAAAATATCCGGCATAGCACCACGAAATGCATAAATGCTTTGTTTGCCATCTCCGACCCCCAGGATATTCCCGCCGGGACTAAGCATATCGAGTATCCGCTGCTGGACAGAGTTGATGTCCTGATATTCGTCAACAGATATATGTTTGTACTTCTGCCGAAGCGCCAATGCCGTTTGCGAAGGAACGGGCTTGTCCTCCGAAGAGGTTTCATCGCTCAGGAGTCTTAGTGCATAATGTTCGAGGTCGGCAAAATCCAGGCAGTTGACGGCCCGCTTGGCCTTACCGTATAGCTGATCAAATTTCCTGATAAGCTCAACGAGCACGCCCGTCTGTGATCCAACCAGACCGCCAAGCCTGTCAAAATAATCGGGATTTACAGTTGCAAGCTCAGAAAGCTCCGTGAATTCATTTACGGCATTCTTGGCTGTCTTCTGAATAAGAGCGGCAATCGGCTCCGGCAGATCTTTGGGTTTATATGTTGTGGGTTTATTGAAACTCCTTATCGCCTCGGCACACCTGTCCCAATCGCCGGATTTCAATATCTCGATACAATTTGCAACAGGCGCAACATGGCTTTCCTGCAGTTTCTCGTCCCAGCCTGTATCGCCGCCTTGACTTTCGCAGAGTCTCCCGGCGTGGTTAAGCTGATCATAAATGCTCTGCAACCTCCCGGCAACGATTTGTTTCTGTTTTTCCCCCAGTTCGGATGCAAAAGGATCTGCAACTCCTGCAAGCTGTGCCGCCTTTTCGTACCACTTCTCCCGCGATATAACGCCGTCCAGGAAATCACTAAGCTCAATGATCCGAGTCATAAAACCGTCATTTGCACGAAGATCCCGCCGGTACAAAAGCTGTTCGAGAGGACCCCTTATGTTGCTTTGCTGCCAGACTTGATCGATAGTCTTTTCAAGCACCTCTGTTTTGAGCAGCTTCTGTTCATCGGCATCAATTACGCCGAACGTCGGATCCAGGCCGAGCCTGTAGAAATACTCCGTGATGAGCCGTTTACAGAACGAATGGATCGTACTGATATCGGCGCTCTGGAGCAGCATGAGCTGGCGGCGAAGATGGTCATTCCGCTTTTCGATAAATGCATCCCTCAACTGCCCGGCGATTCGCGAACGCATCTGCTCGGCGGCTGCCTCGGTAAAAGTCAGCACGAGGATGCTCCGGACATCGGAACATCTCGATTTGTCGGATATGATGTTGACACATCTGCCCGACAGCACAGCGGTTTTCCCGGTGCCCGCCGAAGCTGTCACCAAAACATCGCCACCACGAGCATCAATCGCACGTTTCTGCTGGTCAGTCCATTCTATCTTCTTCTCAACCATCGACCACCTCAACTCTTTCAAGAACCTGGGACTTACTCAACGATTCGAGAAAATTGTAGTCATTAACCTGCCAATCGAACCGGCAGACAGACTTGTACTTGCAGTAACTGCACGGCGATTCCTGGCCCAGACGATATGGACTGACTTCAATTTTACCCGAGACAATCTCCTGAGCCAATTGAATGATTCTTTGCTCGGCAAATCGCAGGAGCTTTTCAAAAACTCCCGGCCTAAGTGCACCGCTTATGCCGTCATAGCCATATTGGTCACCCTTCTTGGTAACAAAGAAGTTATAAAATGTATTACTATCCGAACGATCAAGCTGCCGAAAGAAATCCCCATTGAATATCCCTTTTGCCTTGTAGTCGAAGCTGTCGCCCCTATCCGACAGTTCACCGAGTGTGGCCTTCTTAGGGCTTACCTCGATCGGCATATAGAATGCGCCTGCCACGTTTTTTGTGCACGTGTCGGCTGCATTGCGGACAGCCAGCATGTAAATCGGGAGCTGCATATCAAGTCCGTGGCAGAACTCCGACCAGCCGAAGGACGTATCTCGTCGTTTATAATCGAAAACAAGCGTGATCTTCTCGTCGCCGACATCTGCAAAATCAAGCCGGTCGATCTTGCCGTCCAGAGACAGCACCCGCCCGTCCGGCAGCTCAAGCTCATAATTCCCGAGCGTCTCTCGCGTATCCCCTGCCTTACCAAACGAAACCTCTGAGCACTTTGGCCTGAAACTTCCCTGACGCACCATTTGGGCTATCGCTATGACGCAATCTTCGAGGACTCCGCCGGCAGAATTTATCATGAACTCGTTATAGCCCCGGCGGCTGATAAAATTCGATATAAAAGAATCTTTCTTCGTGATCTTTTCAATTTCTTCTCTCAGAAGAGTTATAAGCTCGCCATCATCAGTCGCCGCAAAGTCTTTTCCTTCAGCATCAAGCCGTTTAAGTAAAGCATCCAGAACACGATGATAAAAGCTGCCGAGGTCCAGCGGCTCGAACTTGAATTCCCGCCGCTCTTCCAAGTCCAGTGTATACCGCGCGAAATACTGATACGGACAGGCGGCAAAAGTTCCCAACCTGGTCGCCGAGCTTTTTATCCGCCGGCCGAAAAGCTCTTTGACGATATCCACGTCCAGTGACGCACGGTTGTCGTAGTTGACAGCGTAAAGAACTTCCGATCCCAATTCCGCAAGTTGCTCATCCGAGCAAATATCATCCAATAAATCACTATACTGTATGTTGTCCTCGGCTTCAGATCCAAAAGTCTCCTTGCCAAGCCTGACGCAGAGCAAGTCCGCAAGCTCGGCCTCACTATGCACATTTTCGACACCGATTGCCTTACCTGCGATTGATTTTTCGCCGAGGTTCTCAAACAACGATTCTATATCGCCTATGAACTGTGAACGCGGAACAGCAGCGCCCTTATCATCAATCGAAGGATATGTCACCCAAAGAAATTCCGAAGGCCGGGTAAAGGCAATATAAGCCAGATATTGACGCTCGGCAAGAGTCTGGCTGGAAGTCGCCGCCAACGGGAAATCAGCGGATTCGGCGGCGATACGATCCTCGTCGGTCAAGATGCTGTCCGAAGCAACCGGCACGGGAAACTGCTTTTGTGTAGCTCCGATTAGAAAAACCGCTCTCAAGTCAGGGTGCCGGCTGCGCTCGATGGAACCGACAAGCACCTGGTCCAGGGCCGGGGGAATGAAAGCCAGAGTCAACTGGGAAAATGCCGAATGAAGAATCGCAAGATAATCCTCCGCCTTCATCGTTTGTCCGGCAAAGACCTCGACAAGCTCGTCAAATATATCGAGAAACTGATTGTAAAATTGCCGATGCTCATCTGCATTTGCAAGGTCCTTTTTCTCATTGGCTTGCTTTATCCAACTGCCAATCGTTTCCTTAACATCAAGCTGCTCAAGGAAATTGAAGATAGCCCGCGTGAACTCTTCGGCACCGAGTGCTTTTGCCTGTTCGTCAGCCGGGCACAATCTGTCCCGAAGCTCCAGCAGGGGCCGGCTGACTTTCATGCGGATGTCGTTGATCTGCCGCTCGTCAAACCGCTCATTGTCCTTCCCTGCAAAACGCCACGGATTGTCGCTTTGCCAGTCACGTGCCGATATGCCGAACGCAAGACAGTAATTTTCCAGCAAATCTATGTCGTAACTTTTTATGGGCACGAGATCGGCTTTAAGATAAGCGAAAATGTCGCTGTACATAAAGCCGCCGGTCACTGCCTGCAGGGCCGAAGAAACGAGTTGAACAACCGGATGGTGATTCAGCGGCCTTCGTTTGTCAATAAAATACGGCACGCCGTAGTCTTCAAAATACGCCCTTATATAGTGTTCATATCGATCTATATCCGATGCGATTACCGCTATGTCACGATATCGAAAATCCTTCTCTCCGACCAACCGGAGTATCTGCCTGCCGACAAACTGAACTTCCGCCCGCTCATTCGGCGCCGATACGATGCGGATGTTGTCCGATGCCGGCATTTTGGGTGCTTGAAGCTCAAAAACATGACGTTCGACATGGGCAAGCTCACGGCATTGAGAGAACCGAATTGCCTGGCCCAAAATAAGCGGCTCAGTTACTTTCAGCTTGCTCTTTTTGACGAGTTCGAAAAGGCTGCAATACACCCGCTCGGTCGGACTGAACAAGCCAACTTCATCGAGCTTCTCAGTATCAGGATTCTTCAAGTCGATATTCGACGGATCCAGGCAAAGCGCGATGTGCGCATCTTTTGCCATTTTCAGCAGCTCAGCAAGAATCGCAAACTCGGCCGTTGTAAAGCCGGCAAAGCCGTCGACCCATAACTTCGCACCTCTGCCCAGATTTGACGCCGATACCGCCCCGCAGGCATGCATTAATTGAGCGTCGGGATCAATAAAATCACCCTCGATGAATTTCAGATATTCACTGAAAACCAGGCCGATATCGGCAAATTTCATGGCTGCTAAATGATGCCACTCGTCTTTAGCCAATTCGCTCAGCAACTTCTCGACGTCATCGGGGGTTTTTGCATACTGGTGCAGTTCCGTAATCGTCTGAGCCATTTGCCGGGACAAGCCGGACCAGGCGGTTTCCGCCCCAAAGAGCTGCAATTTACTCTGATTGTCACGCAGAATCCGGTGAACAATCATTTGCCGGCCGATGCGTGAAAGCCTGGGCATGGCGGTATTTTTGCCCAGCAATAGGAATTGCAGCCGGTCGAACGAAAGCACGTGCAGCCTGTTATAGCCGGCGATTCTTTCATCAGCCAGGATTGCCCGTTCTGCCTGGTAAGTCGCCTGCTCGGGAACCAGCAGAATCAACTGTTGCTCGCTCCGCTCCAGCAGTGAATCGACAATCGCCCGGATACAACAGTAAGTCTTTCCGGTACCGCTTCTGCCAAGAATAAACTGAACCGCCATAAGGACCATCCCTGATCTGAAATTAGTCTTTTCCCTACCTTTTTATCACAATCAAGGGTAAGTTTCAACCTCAACAGGGAGAATGTTTGCCGGTTCAGATTTTATCTTCGGGCCCCCGGAGTACCTATATATTCCGGGTCATCCGGCCGGTCATCGCGCGGGCCGAAGATATTTCGAATAATACTCTGAATCTCGCTCTTGCCGGGATATGTAATAATGACAAAGCTCTCCAGTCTATACTCATGCTCTGAGCCGGACCTGGCATACGATTCTGCCCTTTTGGGTAGATTGGTTCCGGCATCGACGAACACCCGCCACTTCCTATACAAAACCACTCCGGATGCCGTACCTTGCTGTGTCCAAACCAGTTCATAGACTTCGCTGCCGGGGACCACAACCATCGCTACAGGGTCACTTATGCGACTCCATTGAGCCTGCTCGGGAATGTCTCTCATATAGGAGAAGGGAAATATGCCGGAGAGTGGAGTGACGGACTTTTCAAGTTCGGCAAGCATCTGTTCGGTAAGTGCTTGTGTCTGAACGGCAGACATATACATCGTCATTTTGACTTTGTTCGGAATATCCCACAAAGCAAACTGTGCCTGATTACCGCTTCCGGCTTTGAATAGTCGCATTTTCATACTCTGCGACGTCCACACTTGTTGGTATGGGATTGTTTCGCCGGCCTGAAACGTGGAGATGCAGACATTTCCGGCCCCGCCGAGCGTTCCGCAGAGTTCTTCGATAGTAACAGTATCTTTGTTCAGCGTGCCGAGGAACAAGACGAAAGAAATCAGAATCATCGCTGCGACCGCAGCAGGCACGGCAAATCTGCTTCGTACAACCATACGCCAAATGCCGGTACCTGTCATTGACTGCTGCTTATGCACGGCCTTGCTGAGGGCCGCATAAGCATCGCCAAGAATACGTTTGTCCGTCTCGGCTCTGGTCGTCAGATTCAACTCGGCGATTGCTCGCTCTATATTGTCCGCAGAACTCATTTCTTCGCTCTCTCCTTTAAGATTGTCCGCAGTTTGTCAAGCCCGTAACGGTATCTGCCCTGGATGGTGCTCATCGGAATTCTCTGCATTCGTGCGATTTCCTTAAACTTCATTCCGCCGTTCAAATGCAGGACGATGGTTTCTCGCTGCTCCAGGGGAAGCTGGGCCAATGCCTCTGTCAATCGCCTGGTTTCTTCGCCAAATTCAACTGACCGCACGGGATCATCGGAATCCGAGGCCAACTGCCCTGCTTCTTCAAGTTCGACTAAGTGGTGCTTTTTTTTTCGGTACATATCCCGCACGCGATTAATGACGCTGGCTGTCAAATAACTTTTCAAGCTGCCCCTAAGCTGAATATTTCCGATGCTCCCGGCAAAGGAAACAAAGACATCGTGCAGAACATCCTCTGCGGCGTACCTATCGTGCAGCATAGAAGTGGCAATCGTCAGCAGGTTATCTTTGTACTCCATATATATCAGTCGCAGGGCCTCTTTGTTCCCGTGCTTGAGTTCCCATATTAGACGCTTTTCATCCAGCATCTAAGTTCAGCCTAAAGAGCCTCGAAATCAGCTTACCTACTCATATGACGCAGTAGCACGAACTTTAATCTATAAAAAATTGCGACTTTCTGCCAGATTTATTCCCGAAAGCCTGAAAAGACCCCACAATATGAAATATTCCCTTGCTTTTCAGCGAAAAAGACTGAAAATATCCTCGTTAACCAAGACATTTGAAAATGAGAAACCGACCAAAACAAGGTCAAATAACTTAGGAAGCAAGTTGCGATGCTTGGTGTTTTGTTGGGGCAAAATGAAGTTCTGGTACTCATCATTATTACCGCTATCGTGGTCTTTGTACTGGCCCGAGGTCGAAAACGCCGGTAATGCCGTTGCTGCCCTAACCTTCGAAATCTCCAGCCAAGTTCTTCGTATACCTCTGCCGCTTTAACAGGCTTCGCCGCCTTTTTTCCTCCAATCGCCGCTGCTTTGCTGCATACGAGACCTTACTTTTTTTCCGTATGGGCCGGATTTTCAGAGCACCGGCAAGCAATTCCTGTAATCGCTCAACGGCGGCTTTGCGATTTGCCCTCTGTGTTCTGAACTTTTGCGAGACAACTCTCAGCACGCCATTCTTGTCGGCCCGCGTCGCCAAGCGTGCAAGTATCCGCCGCTTTTGCGCACCGGACAGATTCTCACAGTTAGCGACATCAAAAAACAGCGTCACCCGAGTATTCACCTTGTTGACATTTTGCCCCCCCGGCCCGCCGCTCCGAGAGACCTTGAAAACAAGCTCATCTTCTGAAATAGACATGTCATTAGTAATTTCAATCATCGTATCTGTCTCTAAACTACTCGGCTTGCCACCGGATGATTCCGTAAAATAATGCAGCCTGCCGCCATTGCGGCAAAACTTAGCGTCATAAAAATCCTGCGCCCTGTCGCAGACTCAAAATCCGGAGAAATTAGAATTGGCTCAGGAAACGCAGGTCGTTTTCGAAGAGGAGGCGGATGTCGGTTATGCCGTACTTTCGCATTGCGAGTCGCTCTATGCCGAAGCCGAAGGCCCAGCCGGTATATTTTTCGCTGTCGATGCCGACGGCGTCGAAGACGTTCGGATCGACCATGCCGCAGCCGCCCATTTCAACCCAGCTTTCTTCGCCGCTTTTGTTTTTCAGCAGCAAATCAACCTCGGCACTGGGCTCGGTGAATGGGAAGAAGCTCGGCCGGAATCGCCATTTCGTATCGGGGCCGAAAAAGGTATGAATAAACTGTTCGATGGTGGTCTTCATATCGACCATGCTGACATCCTTGTCGACAACGAGGGCTTCGAGCTGATGGAACATGTACATGTGAGTCGCATCAACAGTGTCCGGGCGATAGACCCGCCCCGGTGCGACAACTCGAATTGGCGGCTTCGTGCGCTCCATTACGCGAATCTGAATCGTCGAGGTCTGGCTCCGCAGCAGGGTGTCATCGGAAACATAGAAGTTGTCCGAAGGATCCCTCGCCGGATGTTCGGGGCCGATATTCAGAGCGATGAAATTATGCCAATCGTCCTCGACCTCTGGGCCGTAAACAACGCCGAAGCCCATTCGGCCGAATATTTCCAGCAGTTCACTTAAGGTCTGCGTAATGACGTGCGTCCTGCCGATCCCGACGGGTATGCCCGGCAAAGTGACATCTACCAGTTCCTTTGGCTTGCCCTGCTGCGCCTGAAGAGCGTTTTTCGCTTCTTCAAACGCGGTGGTTACATCTTTTTTAACCTTGTTGGCAAGCTGACCAGCCTTTGGCTTTTCCTCGGGCGGAAACTTTCCGATCTGGCTGAGCATTTGTGTAACCTGCCCTTTGCGGCCCAGATACTTTATACGGAATTCCTCCAGAGCGGCAAGGTCGGTAACCTTTTGCAGCTCAGCAAGAGCTTCTTCGCCGGTTTTTTCAAATTGCTCAAGCATTTTCTCGTGCTTCGTACATAGCGGCCCGTAACACGAGGCCTTGTTACGATTTACGATTTTGCCGCGGAACCAGCAGCTTCGACAATCGCGTCAAAGGCCTTCGGGTCGTCAATGGCAATTTCGCTCAGCATTTTCCGATTCAGGGCAATGTTCGCCTTTTTACAGCCGTTAATGAATTCACTGTATCTGACGCCCCGCTGCCGGCATGCTGCGCTTAATCGGGTAATCCATAGGCCCCGGAAATCGCGTTTTCGGCGTTTTCTGTCGATTCGAGCATTGACTGCCGCCCGTACACCAGCTTCTTTTGCCAGCCGATACAGTCGGCCGGCGGAACCGCGGTGGCCTTTTACTGCTTTGAGGACTCGTTTTTTTGCCTGGCGTCTTGCAGCGCCTTTTCTAACTCTTGGCATTTCAGCTTTCCTTTGAAATTTATTGATTTTTATGGCCCGCTGGCGGCAGCTGAATGAGAGCCGAGAAGCAAGCCTATTCAATTGATTATTGACTATTTTCTATTGAATATTTTTTCACTGTATCTCTATTTGCAGAGTTTAATCTTTGCTGTTTCAGCCATTTTAGTGCTCACAACATCCATGCTGCTGACGCGCCTTCGGCGTTTTGCGTTTTTACCGCTCATTAGATGCCCGCCACCGGTGCGTTTGCGTTTGACCTTGCCGGTAGCGGTAACCTTGACTCTTTTGCTCAATCCTTTATGGCTCTTCTGTTTAGGCATTTAACTATTTCCCTCAATAGAATATATCCGAATTCACGCATCGAAAAAGCTATTTATTAACAACATTTTCGGTGCTAAGAAAATATAAGTTCGTTAGTCTACGCTATTTTCCGCATCAGGTCAATATCATAACCGGCATTTTCTCGAAAAAAACAGGAAAATCCTTCTTCGGAACTTTTCATCTCAACCAGCTAAAAACAAGCACCCGAGCCGAAACATCCCGGCAACGTTTCGAAATTGGCTTTGATTATGACCAGATGATCAGAAATGTGAGAAAATCCGTGCCGGGGCAATCAAAATGTTCTGATAGTTAGTTTCTTGGGACAAGCAATAAAGTCATCCGCCTGTGAGCCATTCTTGCCGGCCGTTCGATCTTCGCCATATCCTGCAACGATTCGGTAATCTCCTCGAGTACTGCATAGCCGCGATCTCGGTGCAGCATCTGGCGTCCGCGAAAGAACATTGTGAATTGTACTTTATGGCCTTTTTCCAGAAACTCACGCCCGTGATTGAGCTTCATTTCCAGGTCGCGCTTGTCGGTTTCAGGCCTAAGTCTGATTTCCTTTAGTGTTGCGGTATGGCGGGAGCTTTTCTTATGAGCCTCGCGAGTCTTGCGCTTTTGCTCATACAACCACTTGCCGTAATCCATTATGCGGCAAACCGGCGGGTCGCTCGTAGGGGCAACCTCTACAAGGTCAAGTTCGGCATCACGCGCCCTGGACATCGCCTCATGTATATCTACGACCCCAACCTGATTGTTTTCTCCGTCAATCAGCCTGACTAATTTGGCCTTTACTCCCCCATTTACCTTTAATCCTCTTTTACTTATCGTGCGTCACCTTACCTTTCTATAAAAGATGAAGTAAATCCTTAAATGACTATCCTTAATTCGATTCACAATTGCTGATTGTAACTGATAAATCTCATAATGCCAAATCAATTTTTTTATCGGCTATTTTATTTCTGACATTCCTTAAAAAATCGTCAATCTCAACGGTTTTATTCTCTGTGATCCCTCGGATTCTAACGTTAACGGTGCCGGCCTCGGCTTCCTTCGGGCCGACCACGAGCATATATGGCAGTTTTTCGCCGTGGGCCTTGGCGATTTTGGCGCCTATTTTCTCGTCCGAGTTATCTGTGCCGCAGCGCAGTTTAGAATCTTTCAGCTTTCGCTCAACCTGGCTCGCGTAGTCATTGCTTTTTTCGCTTATCGGAAGTATTCTCGCCTGCTCCGGTGAGAGCCAAAGCGGGAAATTAGCACCATAGTGTTCTATCAGAATGCCGATAAAACGCTCGAAAGAACCTAAAACGGCCCGGTGAATCATAACCGGCGTCTTTTCGATATTATCCTTGTCGGTATAGACCAGGCCGAATCGCTCCGGCATGGAAAAGTCCAGTTGAATCGTGCCGAGCTGCCAGGACCTTTTAAGGCAATCTCTTATGTGAAAATCAATCTTCGGACCATAAAACGCACCATCGCCCTCGTTGATTTTGTAATCGATTTTTTTCTGCTTGAGGGCGCCCTCGAGGGAATTCGTAGCCGTCTCCCAAATTTCATCCGAGCCGATATGCTTATCGGGCTTGGTGGACAGCTCGATGCGGAAATCTTCGAATCCGAACGCCTGATATATCTCGAAAGTCAGTTCGATAACTCCAATGATCTCGGCCTCGATCTGATCGGGCGTACAGAAGATATGAGCATCGTCCTGAGTGAACTGCCTAACCCTGAAAAGCCCGTGCATGACACCGCTGGCCTCGTGCCGATGCACCAGGCCCAGCTCGGCAACGCGCATCGGAAATTCGCGATACGAATGCTGCCGGGTCTTGTAAACCAGACATCCGCCGGGGCAATTCATCGGCTTGATAGCGAAGTTCGTATCGTCGAAATTAGTGAAGTACATATTCTCTTTGTAATTGTCCCAGTGGCCGCTCTTATGCCAGAGCTCCTCGTTAAGAATGATCGGCGTGCGGATTTCCTCGTACCCGTATCGATTATGAACGCCGCGCCAGAAGTCCACGATGGCGTTCCAGATAATCATTCCTTTCGGGTGAATGAACGCAAAACCGGGGCCTGCTTCGTTGAAACTAAACAGGTCCAGTTGTTTGCCCAAAACGCGGTGGTCCCGCTTTTTCGCTTCGTCCAATCTATGCAGATAATCATCAAGATCTTTTTTGGTCGGCCAGGCTGTGCCATAGATCCGCTGGAGCATTTTTTGCGTCGGGTCGCCATGCCAATAAGCGCCCGCCACGGACTTGACCTTGAAGCTTCCTACTTTTCCCGTGCTGGGCACGTGCGGACCCCGGCACAAATCCTCGAAGCCGTCTCCGTGCGTATAAAAACTAATAATGTCAC
>CBDVBU010000034.1:0-16333 GCA_965372295.1 uncultured Phycisphaerae bacterium | reverse complement strand
CCTATTAAAATATAGGAAATAGATTGATTGAGAGCAAAAATATCATGGTTTTAGAAGCTTTCCTTGCAATTATCAGTAGAACTTACTAAAAATAGTATTTAACGTTAATCCCTTCCCATAGGTGGGAAATATTAGCGGCAAACGATCCTTTTAATCCGTTGCCAGTGAATTGATGAAAAATCAGATACCTGATATTGAGAGAAGAATATTAGCCGTACTTCAAGGGGGATTTCCGAGAAGCCAAACGCCCTATAAGGACATGGCCGAACTTGTGGGCATCGACATAAAACGGCTGTTAGCAATTCTCGATGATTGGAAACGAGAAGGCAAGCTCCGTCGTATAGGTTCGATAGTAGATCATTTTAAGGTGGGTTTGTCCGGGGGGGCTATGGTTGCCTGGCGAGTCAAGCCCGAGTACATTGAGCAGGTCGGCACAAAATTGGCGGGATTCAAGGAGGTTACCCACGCATACGAACGGGAAATAACTGAAAACTGGCCATATAACTTATACACAATGGTCCATGGAACCGATATTCAGGAAGTTGAGAAGATCGTTAAGCGTATGAGCCGGGCTTGTAAAGTATCTGATTATCGCATACTGGCAACCCAAAAGGAACTCAAGAAGGTTCCTCCGACATATATTGCCGGATTGAGTGCCGACTTTGGCGGCAGCAACGTAGGAGCTGTCGAACAGGCACAATAAGAGCAAGACATGAAGATTGTAGTATTAGGACTCAATCATAAAACTGCTCCGGTGGAGATTCGTGAGAAGCTGGCCTTTGATACCGCCGAGGCAAGCAGGGCGCTTTGCGAGTTGAAGAAGAGGTTCGGCCAGGCTGAGTTCGTACTTATATCGACATGCAATCGCGTCGAGTTGTATTGTGCCGGTAAACACTGTCAGGGAGCCGATACGGCTAAACTTGCCGAGTTCTTCTCGGAGTTTCACAACATTGAGTTGGATAAGTTCCGCCAATTCCTCTATGCGTATGAAGATGAAGATGCGATTAGGCACTTGCTGATGGTTTCATCGAGCCTGGACAGCCTTGTCGTGGGCGAAGCACAGATAATCGGGCAGGTCAAAGAGAGTTACAATCTTGCCTGTGCCGCAAAAACGACGGGTAAAATCCTGAATCGGCTGTTTCACTGTGCTTTCGCCACCAGTAAGAAGGTATATACGACAACCTCTATCTCAAATGGGCGTGTAAGCGTTGCCGGCGTTGCGGTCGAATTGGCCATGCAACTCTTTGCCGATATCTCGTCGGCGAAAGTAGTCGTCATAGGTGCCGGCGATACCGGCCAATTGCTCGTTCAGCACCTGCTCCAGGCTGGGGCCCGGAATATAACTGTTGTTAACCGCTCTTATGATCGCGGCCTGAAGGCGGCACAAAAGTACGGTATCAGGGCAGAAAAATGGGAGCAGCTTAACGAACAATTAATTGACGCAAATATTGCGATAGCTTCCGCTTCGGTGCAGGATTACCTTTTCAGGAAGGACTCGTTCAAAAAAATAATAGCCAATCGCAAAGAAGGGACACTGCTGATAATCGATATAGCCGTGCCGCGGAACTTCGAGCCTGCGGTAAACGAATTGGAGGGGATTTACCTGTACAGCGTGGATGATTTGGCGGCAGTCGTCGAGCAGAATCGTAAAGCCCGGCAGCAGGATGTGGCCAAGGGTATGGAGATCATCCTCGAAAATGTCACGGACTTCACCGAATGGTTCGGTTCCAAGGATATAGGGCCTCTGATAGGCCGGATGAAAAAGCAATTCAAGCAGATCGGCGAGAATGAGATAGAACGCTTCTTCGTCGAAGGCAGGCAGGATGCCTCCTATAGAGAAGTTGTGGAGGCCATGGTCAACAGGGTTGTTAATAAGCTGCTGCATTGCGTGATCAAGAACGTCAATATCGTAGCCAGGGAAAACGGCGCGACTGAGGCTGCAAAGATGGTCGATAGCATTGTAAGGCAGGCCGAAGAGATAATGTCCGAGCCGGGCGGTAAGGAGGATGCAAAACAGTGAAAAAACCTTTGCAGTCAAAGCAGATTCTAAGGCTTTTATTTTGGGAAAGCACGATACGGTGCAATTTGGCCTGTGCGCACTGCCGGCGTATAGAATCTGACGAACAAGCCCACAGAGACCTTACAACAGAGCAAGCAAAGACACTAATTGAACAATTAGCTGAGCTGGGGCGAAGTCAGCCCATGATGCCTATACTGGTTTTTTCGGGTGGTGAGCCGCTCTGTCGCGAGGATCTGTTTGAGTTGGTCAAGCAGGCTCGTTCATTGGGAATTACTCCCGCTCTTGCGACGAATGGGACACTGATAGACACAACCGCGGCTGAGCAGATACGTGACAGTGGAATCGCGAGGGTATCGGTGAGCCTGGATGGAGCGACGGCTGAGGTTCATAACAAGCTGCGTCAGCTCGAAGGCTCGTTTGAAAAAGCGATTGAAGGTATCGGATATCTTCGTGATCAAAAGGTGCCTTTTCAGATAAACATTACCCTGACGAAACATAATGCCGGGCAATTAGAAGATATTTACGACCTTGCCAAATCACTCGGTGCGGTAGCGGTGCACATATTTATGCTTGTACCTGTCGGCTGCGGGCAGTCTCTTGCGGAAACTGATATGCTTTCACCCGAGCAGTACGAGCAGAAATTACTCGATATCTGTGAAATGGACGGTCGAGGTGAATTACAAATGAAAGTGACCTGCGGTCCTCATTACGAGCGTGTCATCAGGCAGCAGGGTTTATACAAGTCCCGCATGGAAGCAGGCCATGGCCAAGGCGATGTTCCAGGCAGGAGCGGACACAGGGGAGCATCGAAAGGATGTCTGGCCGGCCTTGGAATTTTATTTGTCGGGCATCAGGGCGATGTATTTCCATGCGGCTATCTTCCCGTCAATTGCGGCAACGTACTTGAAGAGAAGCTTTCAGATATTTGGTACGGCAGCGAAGATCTTGCACGGATGCGCGACAGCAGCAAACTGGAAGGTAAATGCGGCGTCTGTGAGTACAAACAGGTATGCGGCGGGTGTCGGGCCAGAGCGTATGCCGGCACGGGTAATTATATGGCCGAAGAGCCTTTTTGCGCTTATGTGCCGCCCGAAGTAACTCGTTGATCTCTATTAGAACAAGAGTTTTGCAAAATTGAGATTAGGCATATATTATTTAAGGAAATCCGTTCTTTGATTAATATTAGCAAATTATACTGTGACCAGGTTACCCCGGGTGATTGGCTTCGCTATGGGGCCAAGGACTCGGGCGAGCGTGAAGGTAAAATCGTACCGAAGAAAGCATCCGAGAGACGCCCTATTGTCGTATGGAACATCACCAGGTCGTGTAATCTCAAGTGCGTGCATTGCTATAATGACAGCGGAGTATTAAAAGCCGACGATGAGCTATCGACAGATGAGGCCAAAACCGTATTGGATGATCTTGTACAGTTCGGCGTTCCATCGGTCTTATTTTCCGGTGGTGAGCCTCTGACTCGCTCCGACCTATTCGAATTGATCGGCTACGCAGTCGAGCAAGGCGTACGGACGGTCATTTCGACAAATGGAACCCTCATAACAACCGATATGGCGAAAAAAATAAAACAGCATGGAGTTTCATACGTAGGTATCAGTCTTGACGGCATAGGCGAGATCAACGACAAGTTCAGAGGCGTTGACGGTGCGTTTGACAGGGCCGTGCACGGCATAAAGAACTGCCAGGATGCCGGCGTGCGGATCGGCCTTAGATTGACTTTGACCAAGAAGAATGTACAGGATTTGGAGAGTTTGTTTGGCTTTTTCGAGGCAGAGAACATTGAGAGGGCCTGCTTCTACCATTTTGTCCCAAGCGGCAGAGGAGGGACTATGGCAAGTGATGATCTTACACACGCTCAAAGTAGAGAAGCAGTTGATACAATATTAGCCAAAACCAGACAGTATAAACAAGAAGGCAAGACTACCGATATATTGACGGTCGATAATCATGTCGATGGTGTATATCTATACCTGAAATTAAAACAAGAGGATCCCGCACGCGCAGACGAGGTCTGGAAGTTACTGACCTGGAACGGCGGGGGCATGTATAGCAGTGGAGTAGGAATCGGCTGTATTGATTTTCACGGCAAAGTTCATCCTGACCAGTTCTGGTGGCATTATGACCTTGGCGATGTACGTCAAAAGCCTTTTAGCCGGATTTGGACCGATACGAGCAATCCCCTTCTCAAAGGTTTGAAAGAACGCCGCCGGCATATCAAGGGAAGATGCAGGCTTTGTAAGTTTTTTGACGGTTGCGGCGGGAGTTTGCGGGTCCGGGCAGATTTACATTTTGGTGATTCCTGGGCTCCGGATCCGGGGTGTTATTTAACAGATAGTGAAATCGGTCTGGATGAGGAAAAACAGTCAGAACTGGAACGCAACGGAGAAATTTTCCAGATGCCTGATTAGTTTTTCGCATGCCTCTTTTGATTATTAGGAAACACGAAAACGGGCATCGAGCTTGAAAAGCCGTTTCATGGGCAAATTTAGGACCTTCGAACTTTCAAGACATAAAGATTTACGAATTTGCTCAAGAATGCTTTCTATCCTGTTGTCATCGATTGCGATTAACGTAAACCAAATATTGAAAACATCGTTACGCAGATAGCTGTGGGTTACTTCATAAAACTGACCGATAATATCGGCAGCACGGCCTACAAGCTCAGAGTCAACACTCACAGCAGCCAACGTGCTGCGAAAGCCAAGTTTATTGGAATCGAAACTGGCCCCCATACGGCGAATCACTCCTTCATCAAGCATCAGTTGGGTTCTGTCCCAAAGTTCCTCTTTCGAGATATGCAGTCTATCGGCGACAATCTGATAAGGTCTCTCGCTCAGAGGAAAATTATCTTGGAGCTCCTGGAGTATCTGGCTGTCGATTTTATCCATAGCATCCTTCCCGACGTATGACATTAGGAAGTACGGGCGGTTCGCGAACCGCCCCTACCTAACGTCCAGATCGAAACTCTCCGAATGGCTGTTAAACTCCGGAGCGTACATACACTGTATCGCGGCGATGCCTGTTTGGTATTTACCCTTGTGCTGGATACGGGTACTGTATTCGAAGACATACACGCCCTTGGGCAGATAGTCCATGAAAAAGTGCGTAGCAGTGTCACGCGTGCTCTGGTAGTAACCCAAACCGTCCTGGTAACGGTAGCGACTGAGAACGTTGACCGGTTCGGTTCCGCTGCCCCGCTGGTCTTTCATGTGAACGTATTCCATGTCGCGGTCCACCCGCAATTCGATGCGAACGACCAGCTCATCGCCCACGGCAAGCGAACCCTGGATGGGATTCAGTACCTGGCCCTGGGTGGTTGTTTTCTTGACGAACAAGGTCTTTTTAAGCTGTAGCGGCGTGCCTTCATAAGGTGTAACCTTGCTCATATCCTCAAGATACTGCCAGTGCACACTGCCCCAACTGACGCCTTCATCAACCTTCCTGACTGTGATATGGCCCATAGCAGGCTCGATCTCCCTGCGGATGAAACGCTCTTCGTAGAATCCGGTGCCGGCCTCGACATTTTCGGGCTGGATCCATTCGCCTGCCAGCGCCACTTCGACCAGGGCGTCGGAGGCAAGGAAATCGGCGCCTCTGAGGAGCAATCCATAAATAGCGTCGGCCGTGGCTTTTGTGGTTTTCCAATCCTGGGTCTGTTTTTGCTTGAGCAGCCAGACTCTGCAATCCTCGACTGCCTGCGCATCGCCTGAGACCTCGTCAAAAGCCTCGATCATCATGGCCTGGGTTTCAATCGGAGCACGATACCACCACCAACTGCGTTCGGTGTCCCGCCAGTACATGCCGAGTTCATCATCGGTGACGCTGTATTCCCGAATCGACTGCATAATCTGGTCGGGGACCTGAAGATCGCCGAAGCGTTTGAGTGCGATCGCCAGGTGGGCCTGAGACTGGCGCCACAGTGTGGTCCAATACTGACGAGCCTGGTCAAGCCAGTAATTAAGGGCCTTCTGGTATTGGCTATCTACAGATTTGTCTATCAGGAAGAAGCTGCGCCCGTACAGATAGAGCGCGATCGTGGAGCTTAGATTATTCTGGTCTTTATGGCCGTGTTCGAGAATCCAGCGATATCGCTCGTCCATCCATTTGTCCAGAGCATCGAGTGCCTTTATTGCGCAACTGACGTCCAACTGACTGACACCAAGGTGACGCAGACGCCCGAATCCCGTCGTGATATAGAGCGTAATGTACCTGCTACCGCGGCAACCCGGGAACCAGGGCCACAAGCCGCTGCCTAATTGCATCTGTTGGAGTTTGAACAGTGCTCTTGATGTTTCATCGTTTAGCCGGTTCTCATCGAACAGGATTCCCACGTTTTTGCGCGCCTGAGACTCGGCAATAGCCTGCCTGACCCAGGGGGTCTCCTCCAATGTTACGGCCTTGAGGTCTTCGTTCTTTTCAAGGGGACTATCCAGAGCCGGCGTGGCTTTCCACTGGTCAAAAATACGCCGAATTTTAGGATCTGCATTGGCAATGTAAGAGGCCAGGGTATTGGCATAGAGCCGGTTGAATATCTGCTCGCTGCACTCATAAGGATATTCCATCAGGTAAGGCAAAGCCATTACCGCATACCACGCGGGCTGGGAGACCATCTGCACGGTCAGGCTCTGATGACGCAGAGTCTGCGACTGGCCCGAGTTAAGAAGTTTCGTGAATTCGAATTCCTTCGTCTGCGGGCCGCGTATGGGCAGGGGTAAAGATTCGGTCACCAGAATCCGTCGGCTCAACACGGGAAGATATCCCTCCTCGCCGTCACTGAGCCGGGTCGTAGCGCCCACGGCTTTGTAGATAAGAAAATCACATTCGTCCGGTATGGTCAGCCGCCACGAATACGTTCGTGACTCCATGCTGGGCACATCGAAGGTCTGCTCCGGGGACAGGTTGCCCAATGCCTCGTCACGGGACTCTAAGGTGCGCGCATCGGACAACAAAAGGCCCACTTTGCCCGTCTGTCGGGCGGCGGACTGGTTGGTAACTTTGACCGTGAACTCGATAATGTCGCCTTCTCGCACGAACCGTGGGGGATTAGGCTCGACCATCAGGTCCTTGGCTGTGACGGTCGTGTCCGTTAAAAAGCCGCTGCGCAGTTGGTTATCGTGGGCAAAGCCCATGAACCGCCACTCGGTCAGGGCCTCCGGCATGGTAAACTCAATCCGGACCACGCCTTCGGCATCGGACAGAAGGTGCGGGAAGAAGAACGCTGTCTCGTTGAGGTTCTTGCGTGCAGAGACCTGTCCAAGGTCCGGAGCCGGTTCCGGACTGACCTGATCTGCTTGTCCTTGATCACCGCCTGAGTAAGAAGAAGTAGTCTCATCGCCACTATACGGAACAGCACCACGGCCCATGGGCGGCGGAGCAGCGCCGCCACCACCGTACCAGCCAAAATACTGATAAACAATGTCATAAGGGAAATGACGGTAGAAGAAATCTGAATAGAGGTACTTTAAACTCCAGTCAGAAAGAACTCTCCTGAACGAAAGCGTATGGTTCTCGAATCGGCTGTACAATCTTGATGACTCCCTGCGAAAGCCGCCGAAACCCTGTGTCCAATAGTGTTGCAGATATTGATCCAGGGACGCATCATACATACCCGCCACCATCTCGGCGACTGCTTTGCTCGCATCCGGGCCTGTAATTATTGCGGTCCACACCTCTTCCTGTCCCGGCTCCAGCAGGGATCTGAAACTCTCCCACTGGATGGTCAGTTGCTTATTTGTCCAGGGCACCTGCACAATCCGTTCATTCAGATACGCCCGATTTTCTCGAACATACGTGACGCGTAATGTAAATCCGCCGCGCATGTCTTCGGTAACTTCCTGTTCGATGATCTCCTGGGTGCGGTTAGGATCTGTCCACCACGCACGCAGGAGCTTACCCCGGCACTCTAATTCCACATAGGCCCGGCCGGTGTCATATCCGGTACCCCACAGGGCCATGAACGATTCGCCAGGCTCAAGGGACCACACCGGTGCGGCGAAGTGATTAGCCACATGCACGTTAAAATGTTCCGCCTGGGGATCTACGACGTGAATAGTATGCTGTGCAGCGACCGACTTGCCGAAACGATCCTGAGTTTGCAGCATCGCGCGATAGATGCCGGCCTCTAAAACCACAGAAAGCATGGCCTGACCCTGGACATCGGTCTGGAAAGAGTGTTCGCTGACCAGGTCCGCCAGCTCCCAGGTTTCCGGATTGGATGAATCCGGCTGCGACCCCGTCGATCCCATCCTGGAGCGTATGACTCTATCCGGCTGTTTCAACGTATAAATCTGCACCGTGCCTTCGGCAGGCTCAGGCTGGTCGTCGATGGATTGGGTTGTGATAATCAGATCCACTGGTTTATCCTGTGTCTGCCAGGCGTCGGCGTAAATCGTAGCCGCCATTGCAGTATACCCGGCACGCACCGTATGCCCGTCCGAGCGGGTCTCGCCCGTAGTGTCGGTCACATCTGCGTGGACACGGTACGCGAATATCGGCTCATCTTCTTCCAGAATGGACAAATCGGGCTTGGCCGTAAAAGTGATTGAAAACGAACCGTCGGTTTCTGTGACTGTCGAGCCGTGGGCGATGGCTTGTTCCTCTGCCGGAGGATAAATCCAGCGGGCCCACCAGCACCAGAATGGAAACCGCACCTGACGAACCACGCGCCATTCGACCTGGGCCCCGCCAATGGCTGCACCTGTGTATGCCGTGGCCTTGCCCGGCACCACAACCTCCGTGTCGAGCCTGGGCGCTTCGACGGGCGCATCGAGCTGGACGCGGAATTTGGGCCGCTTGTATTCCTCTACGTTGAAGGATGCACTGCCGTAGGGACCATGCTCTACAATCAGGGTCATTCGTCCCATCAGGCGGTCCCGGGGAGCAGTGAAGCTGCCGCTGAAGGCGCCGTAATCGTTGCATTTATGCTCTCGGCGCGCAATCTCCTGGTAGTTGGTGTCTCGAAATGCTACGATTAACAACTTATCTGCCAGTGTCCGGTAGTTGTCGCCGGTTGAATCCGTATGGATACAGATACCCTTATAGTGAACGGTCTGGCCCGGGCGGTAGAGCGACCGGTCGGTGAAGAATATGGTCTGTTCTCTGGGTAGCGGATCGTTCTGCGGGGAACGAACCCGATAAGTATTCTCGGTCGCCAGTTTTTGACCTCCGTATTCGGCAACAATTACGAATCGGTTATCATCTACACGGGAGAAATCGAATAGGCCATTCTCGTCAGTGTATGTCTGGTCGGTGAGCAAGTACTGGCTGTTCGTGCGGTTGTACGTCCAGCGGGTAACCTTTGCTTTGACGAGCGGTTGGCCGCTGTTGGCATCGAGCACAAATCCCTCAACCGTACGTTCCTTATAAAGGCTTCTCACGACAAGCGCCAGGTCACTGACCCAGATGCGCGCCACACTGACATTATTATCGTTCTCTCCGAAGGAAGGATCGTAGCTGGCAATAATAAAATAGAAGCCTTTTTCGAGGTCTTCCGGGGCCGGCAGCATCTCGGTGCGGGACTGATAATCAGTAGTAGCGGGTAAGTCCTCGCTCCACTCGAGGGCCGGTTGTATCCTGAGTATGGTCTTCAACTCATCGTCGTTGATATACTTCCAGTTATACTGAATCGCGTCATCTGCCGGAAAGGGCACCGCCTTGAAGAAGACACGGGTCACGTTGCGATAGGTAACCTGGATATCGGGCAGAGGATCATTCCATACTCGCTCGGTCTGGATTGAGGCGGATCTGGCCTCAATTTGTTGGATCAGGTTATAACATTTCGCTCCACCATAGCTGTCCGGATACTCGTCCCATCCCCGGCTCGCCAGCGTGTGTGCCTGGACAGAGTCTCCCTGGCCGTGCACGGCCCTGGCCCATTCGTATAGCGCCCGGGCGGCGATCTGGTGATCTGCCCACAAATCCACGAACCGCTCCAGAGCAGCGATATACAACGCGGTTTTGTCAGGCCCTAATGCATGGTTATAGCCGAACATTAGCCTATGCAAATCAGCATCAATGAAAGCGCTTTTGTCGGAGTCGTCTTGATGAAAGACCAGCAAATCCTGATACAAGCCGATAGCCTTGAGCTTGGCGGAGTCTGTGTTCGAGGTCTCGGGCTGCCATTCGAGAAACTCGGCGACGGTTCCGAAAATGGGACTGTCGGCCATGATTTCGAATGCGTCCTGAGGTATGGCGCCGGCCTGTTCGCCCGCACTGTAGAACGACAATGCCTCAAAAACCAGGAAGTCATAGAGTGTCGGCCGGTAGCTGTCCGGCACGGTTCCTTGTTCCAGCAGATCGTCCCACTGATCGACAGCAATAGCCTTCAGTTCCTGCTCTGCATCCAGGGCAAGCATGAAGTGCCAGTCAATCTCTGCCAGGATACGGGGCAGGTCCCAGGTTGTGATGTCCGCTCCGGGCGGTTCGGCGGTCTGTGTCCGCTCAATGAATCGCCAACTGTTCTGCTGGAAATACAGCCAGTACCAATGGGCCAGAATCGCCTCCATTACGGGCTTCATTTCTTCGGGCGCCTCTGCAATTTCTGTCTCCAAAAGGACAATCTGCTCTTCAGCCTTACCCCCTTGAATCTGGCCCTCCAGCGCGATCTTCAGACAGATGGCCCTGGTTGCCTCCGCATAAGCCTGATCCTCCATGGCTCCCGGGATGATCTCGTCCAGAACCGCTATGGCGGTCTTGGGCAGCCTGTTTTGAATCGCCTCGTCCACCTGCTCCCACAGGCTGTCCCGCGACTCAGCAGCAGACAGATGCCCGGCAACTACCAACAGAAGCAGCACACAGAGCAGCCGTCCGGCATGATTTGCTTTCCCTTTCATTTTAGTGTCCTCTCAAAAAGAGCTATAAAATATAAATATAATGACGCTCCAGCATACGCAGCCGCAGCATATTTGTATTATCGAGCGGATAATGCGGATAATTTAGTAAAAGATTTCTAAGTGCAGAGGCAAAATGGTGATTTAGCACAAAACGCTCCTTTGCTCGATCAAAATGCTGTAAAATCAACCAATGAAAGTACATATCGGCATTCCTATTGCGTTAATCAGGTTCTCCTCAAAACAATACGGAGAGCACATAAAGAAATCGATGCAAAGAAAATCCCTTATTTTGTTAAGGGCAGGACCAGTATGAAATAAACGTATGAATTATAATGGCACGCAAAATATGATAGGTTTTGGCCTGCCTTTCTCTATTCACTTACGATTATACCGATAATATTGTTCGTTTGCAAGGCTTTTTTACTACTTGTTTGCTACTTTAGGCGCCTCTGTTCGACAGTTATATCCTCTGAGTATCTATTTTTCGGCAGGAATGCCCGGTCTAATTAACAGGACATTGTATTTCTCAGAGGAAATGCCAAATGACATACTGCCAGGAAAGCTTACCAATTGGCAAGCTTTGTGCAATGCAGAGTATGACTGTACTCTTGTATGCTCAATAAAATGATACACACAGAGTACAGTCATATCTGATTGCAAACAGAAATCTGATTCTCCTGTTCTGACCGGAGAATCGCTTCAGCAATCTTAAAAAACAAGGTTCATTTACCTTGTACTACTTGAACCGCGCCTTCTGAATACTCGCTTAGTGCCTATTACTTTCGACGTGCCTCTGGATGTTTTCACTTCGCCCGTGAGCTTGGAATCTGCGATCTTTCCTTCGAAGCTCGTTTCATATTCCTGGTCGCGGAACGTCAGAACGTACTTAAAGCTTACCTTGTCGCCATCGAGATTAATCTTCTTGATGAGAGTTGACCCGTAGAGCGCGCTCAAGTCCGAATTGACTCTCAGTCTCTGCTTGCGAGCACCCCGCTCGGATTCGATATCGAGATTCCACGTACCGATAAGTGCGGCACCGACCCGCGTTCCCTCTGTAGGAGCTTCCCCACGTTCGCTCTTGAATACTCCCTCAAGCGAAGTATAGCCGAGTGTTCCTTCGAATGCCATTTCCATTTGACCGCTGTCTCTCTGGATAACTCTCTTAAATGTCAGCTTGCGGTCTTCGTATTTCACGTCTGAGACCTTACTCTCACCCCTGGAGCTTTTCCACATGCCGCCGAGATTACCTTCCTTGTCGGCGGTAATCGTGAGAGTTCCCGTATACTCTCTCTCGCCGGCCTTGATCTTCATCTCCCAGCTTCCAACTCCCCGCGAGATTCTCGGAGCCCGTTTGCCCTTGATTTCCGTCTCGCGCTCGTCGCCTATCAAGAGTCCCGAAAGCTCGCCCTGCTCTATCGCGCCGGTGAACTTCGACGTTCTCTCCTGGCCTCCGTAGTTGGTGACCTGCGTGAAGCTGAGCTTATTGTCTTCGAACTTCACATCCTTGAGTTCATTCACTCCCCAGAAACTGATCCATTGGCCGGTGTACTGGCCTTCCTGGTTCCTGGAAAACGCCAGGATCGACTCGAACTCCGTTTCGCCAAACTTCATTTTGATTCGCCAGTCGCCGTACAGTCCACCTCTGCGGGACCGGGGCTGGGCCGATACCTGCACAGGCAGGACGAACGACGCAACCAGCAAACCGACCAGTACGACTTTTAGAATTGTTCTGCGTTCCATAATTCTTGCCTCCAAAAAAATTAGTTTACCTGCCCCCATTATTTTGAAGCTGCGATACAATAAAGATTCTGCTTTCCCTTGAGATACATTTCGTCGCCGACAAACGCGGGCGAACAATCGATTTTGTCATCGAGAGTATTGACGGCCAGCACCTCGAATTTCTCGGAATGTTCAAGGACGTAGGTTACTCCGTTTCGACCTACAAAGTATACTCGACCCGCCGCTCCGGCAGGAGATGCGTAGATTCCGTTGATCTCCTGCAATCGCTCCTTGAGGAAATAAGCTTTTCCGGTCCTGGCATTGTAACAGGATATGATTCCCTGATTGACCGAACAGACGTAAAGTTTGTCGCCGTAAAGAAGCGGTGACGGCACATAGGGCGTTGCTTCTTTAATATGCCACTTAACAGCATCGGTATCGCTCAGGTCGCCTGCACGACCCAATTCGATAGCCAGCAGAGAACTGCCTCGAAAGCCGCTTGCACAATAAACCATCCCAAAACCAACGACCGGCGTGGGGACCACATTTCGGGTCTGACCGCTACACTGCCAGACAATATTTCCGGTTTCGAGATCATAACTGCGAATCAGGGTTGTTGCATTGACGACAACTTGAATTTTTCCGTCAACTTCGATGGGCAGTGGTGTAGCCCATGAAGTGGCTTCATCGCGATTCTTTCTCCAGATCATCTCACCTGTCTCTTTGTTAAGTGCGACGATGAAAGAATCCCCTTCGTGATCTCTTACGACAATTACTGCATCACCAACTACAGCCAGCGAACCACCCTCGCCAAAGCCCATCAGCGTATTCATCCGGCCGAGATCTTTGCTCCATTTCAGATTGCCGTCTATGTCAAAGCAATGTAGTCCACACGAGCCAAAGTTTGTCCATACAAGTTTGCCGTCTGTTACCGGCGAGAAAGAGGCGAAACCGTGATCGCGATGGTGTCCCTGGTGGGGCAACACTTCACGGATCATTTTCTGCCATAGCTGCTCGCCGGAATTTCGGTCCAAACAAACAAGGTTGAATTTATAGATGTTAGTCGGAGGCGAACCACCTGGCCCCCTTCTCCTTCTCGATCCTCCACTTGTGTTCTGTGTCTCAGGTTTACCTTTCACATCGGTTTTAATCGCCGTTTGGAAGAATATCTTATCTTTCCAGATAACCGGCGATGAATTCGAGGCGTCCCCGGCGAGTTTGACCTTCCATTTGATATTCTCCGTTTCGCTCCACGTTAACGGCGGATTACCTTCCGGAGATATCCCCCTGCAATTCGGTCCACGCCATGTCGGCCAGTAATCATCGGCCGAATCCCCAAAAACATCGACATTAATCAAAACAAGAACTGCAATCATTTGAAATAAAACTAATCTCTTCATAATACCCCTTCGTTCAACTGGAATTTCCCATATAGCATTAGATTTCCTTACTCAACGAGGTCGCTAAGCTTCATTTCGAACAGAAAACCAAATCCGTGCCGGAAAGAGCTTAGACAGCCACTATTGATATTTGCTTTAAGTAGTCAGACGTCTCCACCGAGTGGAATATTGCAAAAATTTCTATAGAAAACCAATAATCTTAGCCGGATTCAAGTTTTTCATCATCAAAAGCTTCGAGACACTACATAACGTAAAAGCCGGGACTCTTGAGACGATAGGCCAAAGCTGCAGGGCAGGTGCTTTTTTCTTTACTTTTCAAAAAAATGGTCTATACTGAAATCGATTAGTTTCTTTCACGGGTTGTAGTTACGAGAGTGATCGCCGAACCAGGGGACAGTTTCGGGGAACAGGTTAAGAAATACAAGTCATTTTCAAGGAAGGTAAAACAGATATGGGCGATAAGGGGAAAAGAGATAAAGGCAAAAAGGAACAACAGAAAAAGGCCAAGCTTAATCCAAAGGAAAAACGAAAGTTGAAAATAGAAAAGAAGAATAAATAAATGCCCAGCGGTGGACACGGCCAAAAAAGCCATTGACGATGCGACATCTATGTACAAGAGAAGAGGATTTACGTTAATAGAGTTGCTTGTGGTAATCGCAATTATTGCGTTATTAATGGCGATTTTAATGCCGTCACTAAATCGGGTCAAAAAGCAAGCAAAGTCAGTATCCTGCCAGGGCCAGCTCAAACAATGGGCCCTCATCTTCGCGATGTACACCAACGATAACGAAGGCTACTTCCATGATAGACCTTTCGGGACCGATTATTCAAAGATGTGGCCGCAATTCTATCAACCGTACTACAGTGACCCAATGATGCGTTGCTGCCCGGCGGCACGGAATCCCAATGTTAACTTCGGGCCGTACGCTACCTGGGGCTGGAGCGGGGAGACGGTCTCTGACTCGGACTGGGGTTGGGGAGGCTCCTGGGTGCCTAAAGAAGGCTTCTTCGGCAGCTATGCCATGAACCGCAATATTCTCAACAAATCCGGCCCGGAGTACTGGCGAAAGATCGGAGTTAGAGGCGCAGATAAAGTCCCGGTATTTCTAGATTGTATGTATGTAGCGATTAGTCCGGCTTCTACAAACGCGCCTCCCGGTTATGACGGCGATCGCTCCAATCAAATGCAGTTTTCGTGTATGAATCGGCACATGGGTTCAGTTAATGGCCTTTTCTTAGACTGGTCCGTCCCCAAAATCGGCCTCAAGCAATTATGGACACTCAGATGGAATCGACAGTTCGATATCGCCGGTCCCTGGACTACTGCCGGCAACGCACGACCCGAAGACTGGCCGGAGTGGATGAGAAGTTTCAAGGATTATTAGAGCAAAGTAAAGAGGAAAGATGGCAATTATATCATACAGATTTTTCTTGCATTGACGGCTTGTTGGGTGTAAAGTAAGTGAAAATTTATAAGAACTTGGTTTTTGGGGAATAGTGTAATGGTAGCACGACTGACTCTGGCTCAGTTAGTCGGGGTTCGAATCCCTGTTCCCCAGTTTTTTTACTCGTTCGGCGTCGTAAACAGCCCGTGCGAATAGCCCTTTCTGAAAGCGTACGAGTTGAGAAGAACCAGAAAATGTACCCCCTGCGGACAACTTTAATTCTCTCCAATGATCGAGGGCAGATCGTCGATTCCGTGGCAACAAAATGCCTCTGAGGGCTACTCTGCGAGATAATTTGGGGTGGTTGCGAAAGAAAAGAACATGTAAGTCCCAAAACTATTTCGTTTTGGACCCGCACTGGGATATGTCGGGAAGTATATCAATCATTTAAAGAACCACTGCTAATAACTCTTGACTTTTAGGGGCAGATATGGTATCATATCTTTAACTCGGGAGGGGCAAATAGTAGCGGAGAACGTTGTTTGTTTCCTGTGCTCAACAACGATTCGTTGTTTATTTGATGGTGTAGTACCTTCGCAACGCATGTTTTCAAGGTACTACTTGGGGGGTAAAGAAGATGAAAAAGGTTTTGTTGACCTATACCATAGCTGCAATATGTATTGGGTTATGTTCGGCCGTAATGGCGAGTCCTACCTTAACACAGACAGAGTCGCCTCAATCCGAATCACAAGGTACTTGGATGGTCAAAGAAGATTCGAAGGATTCAGACTTCTTCCTTCTGGAGTGGTTGTATTGGCTCTTTGACGACGTCTTTGGCTGGGACAAGTATGGTCGCCGCGTGCGCTATTACTATGTCGATAACGGCTCAGTCAATGAGTCCGGCGGTGACGGCCTGGTCTATGACTCCGGCGATGGCGGCTGGGGCTATGACTATGGTGATGG